>JAJRVU010000324.1 GCA_024277145.1 Planctomycetota bacterium | reverse complement strand
TATCTTTCCAATTGTTAGTAATTTCATTGTGAATTCTTTCATATGCGTATTATCGACCATGTACCATACTACAGGGTCAAGACTGAATTACAAATTTATCAAACATTAGACTGATAAACGATTGGATCAAACCTTTTAAATGGGGAGAATGGCAGGGAGAGGCTGAAAAATATGTTGATCCTTCCCTTATTGCAGAAGCGGACTTAGAGACCATCGAGAAGCTCTTCACGACGCATGTGAGGAAGGAGAGGTTCTGTGAAGGGCATTTGGCGGCAATGTTTAAGAGTGGGCATATAGTGGTATTGCTGGAGAGGTTGAAGGTGATTGCAAAAGACGGGCAGAGGATTTCACTCTATGTAGCCAGTCTTTCTTACTTCTTAATTTCACAATAAGGCAAAGCACGTTTCAACTGTTTTACTGTGGTTTGACTGATCCTAGTATTGACGAGATCCAATTTACGTAAATTAGTTAGTCCAACAAGACGTTTTACACCCGTGTTGGAAACTTTTGTGTCTCTTAATCGCAATTCCGTCAGGCTTTTCATTGTGGCAATATGGGGCATTCCTGTATCAGTTAGTTGTGTGTCGATAAGTCCTAATAATTTGAGATTGTATAAGCCTTTTAAATGAACCAGCCCTTCTCCACGAATGGGACAACCGCCAAAGAAGAGTTTCTCTAAACTGGTCATTCCACTTAGAGACCTTAATCCATTACCAGAGACATTCGTTACAGCCAGGTTTAATGAAGACAGCTTCTTGAACCCAACAAGGTGCCGTAAACCATTATTGGAAATCCCTGTTCCCATTAAGATCAATTCTGTGATTTCAGTGGCATTCTTAATGTTAACGAGATCATTATCACGAATATTTCTTAAATCAAGTAAAGAAATACTCATGATTTGGAAAGGGGATTCTGGTATTTGATATTTTGAAGAAATGTCTCTCTCAAATACATCATATTTTATTTTGAGTTTTCCCCCTTTGTTGAGCACCCAGTTCGCTGTTTTGATATTTTTTTGATCAACGATGGATTTTTTACGTTTGGGTGCAATCGATTTCTTAATGGGTTTAGTAGAGGGAGTATCAGGTAACTTCCATAGACGAATAGTTTTGTCAGCACTTCCAGAAATGGCATGTTTGCCATCTGGAGAAAAGGCAAGTGATACAACTGCTGAACGATGTCCATCGAACTTCTTAATTAGTTTGTGAGACTTAGAATCCCAGAGGCGAATTGCTGTATCTGCTCCTGATCTCCATCCATGCCAATCGTCAGGATTTCCACCACCACCCGACAAAATTCGATTTCCATCTGGAGAAAAAGTTACTGACCATAACCAGTCATTGTGATCTTTGAGTTTCGCAATCTCTCGTCCATTATTCAGATCGCACAGCCTAATCAGACAATTGCCAACTGTTGATTTTTCATCTTTGCCATTCCATACTACTCCGCTAGCGGTTGCCAATACTCGTCCATCAGGTGAAATGTCAAGTGCCTCAAAATATCCCCATTGCTCGATGATACGTTTTTGCTTCTTGCCAGTTATCAGATTTTCTCTGTCTAGCCCGTACTCACCATAAACCACATGTCTGCCTTGAGGATCAAATATCCCTATTGATGAACCATTATGCCTCTTTTTTGTTGAATGGATTTTTTTAGTATTAAGATTAAAAATCGTTAACTCCCTTTGCTTGTAGACTTTTAGCATAAGTTTTCTATCTCTACTAAAATCAACCCGTTCAGATGGACCGAAATAGAATGTATCAACTGTCTTTCCTGATTTTATATCAATCACATGCAATCTGTTCTCATCACAGGCAAGCAGTTGTCTCCCGTTTGTGCTGAAAGCGACTTTTAATATACGAGTTGTGGCATCGGTATTTTTCCAAACTTCATTACCGTTTTGTACATTCCAAAGACGAATTGTTTTGTCATGGCTACCTGATGCAATGAGTTCCCCATTTGAAGAAAAGGCTACAGAGCTTACATAGGTGTCATGTCCTAAGAAAGTTTTGTTCTGTAACACATCCTGATTTAAGGTTTCTTTTTTTGTTTTAACTGTTGTCTTTCCCTTAACAGAATTTCCTTTTGCCCTGGACGTTTCACAAACAACTCGGAAACCAATTTGCGAGAGGACTGTACTTCTTGGACCACTCACTCGTACCCCAGATGCTGGTGCTGGAATCCATGAATCCCAACCACCACCTCTAGCAATACCTTTTGTTCCAAATGAAGGTCCCTGAGGATCTTCTAATGGACTTTTTGAATAGTAATCCTCACCGCCCCAGTCAGAGACGATCTCATTTACATTACCGTGCATATCATATAAACCGAAGCTGTTTGGTTTGTATGAGCCAACTTTCACAGTTGTCCTGAGATATGGTCCTTTCTTGGGATTTTCTCCTGGATGCTCACCATTGAAATTCGCTTGATTTGATGAAATGATATCACCGTAATGATAATACGTGGTAGTACCTGCTCGACAAGCATATTCCCATTCTGCTTCTGTGGGTAAGCGATATGTTCTTCCTGCCTTTTCTTCTGGGAAATTGGACAGTTTTTTAAGAAATTCCTGGATTTGATCCCAGCTTACTTGTTCAACGGGTAATCTTGAATCTGTTTGAAATTTGCTAGGATTAACTCCCATTACTTTTTCAAATTCGTTTTGTGTGACCTCATAGACTCCCATGTAAAATGGTTTGGTGATATGTACACGATGCATTGGTTTTTCAAACGTTCTTGCTTTGGGATGATTCAATCCCATCATAAACTCGCCCGATGGTATTAACACCAACTTCATCCCAATGGAATTCGTAATTTCTTTTGGTATCGATTTATTCTTTATTTCTACGACTCTTTTCTTCGGATTACCCAGAGACTTTCTTGTTCGCAAAGGACTTGGAGCAGCAGGAGCATTTAAACCTACAGGATCATCTTGCTTGTCTATTTCTGGTGGACCAAAGACGACCTCCTGCCACGGAAGCATAAATGAAAAGACAGCCATAATCATGAATGCACCCGTCAAGATAGCTACGATCTTGAAGTACGTGGGAACGAAGTCATCTGCTTCAGAAGAAGTAAAAGCGGTTTCACCTGGAATGATGACAGCGCTGCTACGTTTGGGACGATTCCGTTTTTGCTTCTGTCTTAATTTCTTTAATTTCTCATCGTATTCTTTTCTGAGATATGGATCAGACAAGTAGACTTGAGCCTCATCAATTTCATAAATGATCCTGGCAGCCCATTTGTGGTGCTCTGCATTAAGATGCTGTGAAATATAGGACCGTTGGCGCTCAATTGCAGTCTCGATCACTTCAATATCAGATTCTTTTGGAGAAATACCCAGGAGTATGTAATAATTGGGGGGACGTTTTCCTTTTGGAATTCCCAACCATTTATGATAAGGATCGAATTTGGGGTCTGGTTTTTCTTTGTTGTCCGCCATTATTCATCGACTCCAATCAATTGTTCACCTTCATTCTTTGAAGCATCATAAATTAGAACTGTATTGTTGGAGATGGTATCCGCATTATCAGGAATAAAAGTTTCATCAGGAGTGAAGTCTGAAGTGAATCTCTCTCCTTTAGAAATCCTTACAGAGCGAATGTAACCTTTGAAGTAGTTAATGGGATTATCTTTCCCGACATTGCCGATGACGAACACAGTTTCATCAGTGGTGCTGGTTTTAAAATTAGTCGCTAATCCTGTCTTTACTAACTTTCCATTGAAATAAAGACGTGTATTCTCTTTTCCGAAAACAGTTGTGATATGGGACCATTCATTTAAGGGAATCACCTGTTTTGAATAGATCATGCCTTTAACCCTTTCCACACCAAAGATTGCATTGCAAAGAGCCATCCCCATTCCGAACTCGGTGACGATATCACTGCCGACAATGAATCGACATGTTTTTACCTGATACTCAACGGGTCTTACCCACGCTTCTAATGTGACAGGAGCAAATCGTTTGACTTTTGTAACAATTCGTGTTTTTCCATCAAAGAACTTTGCCCCTTCAATTTCTGGATATACAGGAGTAGTGTTTTCTGAAACCGTATTAGGAACAGGTTTCTGAAAAAGAGATGGCAGATATAAATATCCAATGATACCTATCCCGATAACAGCCAATGTGGAAAAGCTAATTTGCAGTAGTTTCTTATTCCGTGATTTACGATGATCCACAACACTCTCTCGTAAAGCTTCAGCTAATTCCTGACCCGATGAATATCGATCAGCAGGATGTTTAGAAAGACACTTCACACAGACATCTTCAAGTTCATTTGGGATAGATGCATTGATAGTTCGAGGTAATTTTGGAGAACGAAAGAGTATTTGTTCTCTCATGGCGGTAGGTGTACGTGCCTTAAAAGGAAGCTCACCCGTCAACATTTCATACAGGACAACTCCTAACGCATAGAGATCGGTCCTGGCACCAATCAATTGGATTTCACCAGCAACCTGCTCAGGTGCCATATATGGTAATGTTCCTGATGAAACTCCATTGCCTTGTGAAAGCTCTTCAACTTTGGAAGCGATTACAAAGTCTGTGATTAAAGGGATGTCATTTTCTTGTATGAGACTATTTGCAGGTTTGATATCCCGATGTACAAATCCCTGATGATGGGCATAATGAAGCCTTTCAGCAATTTGAGCGACTAGTTCAATAATATCAGTCATACTGAACTGCTTTTTGTTGATCAATTCTGCCAAACTGGTTCCATCAATGTAATCTGAAACAATGAAGTAGTTTCCATCATCACAGCCAACATCGTGAATGGTGACAATACCAGGGTGCCTTAGTTGAGCCACTCTCCTAGCTTCCTCCAGTAATGTATCTGTTACCTCGGAGTCAGTATTAGGAGCCTTTTTGGAAACCTTGATGGCGACATGCCTTTGCAGTTCTTCATCAAATGCCCTGTAAACCCTGCCAAATCCTCCTTCACCAACAAGTTTCTCAATTCGATAACGATTTCCAAATCTTTCAGGAACGTCATATTCTTCAGGTTCGTCTAATGAAGAATCCTGGTCGGTGGATTTCCCCATCCATGACATCTCTTTTAATGCATTGATCTGTTCTCGTAAGGGTTCAATCAATTCAGGACAATTAACGCAAAGCTGGTCAGGTGAAATATCTTCACCCTGCTCCCATACTTCCTCCCATTGGAGAAGCAGGTCAGCCAACTTGTCATCATCAATTGTCATTACCAATTATTCCTGTCCAAAATCTCTATCTGCTAACGCACTTCGTAATAAAAAACGGGCTGACTGCCATCGTCTTTTTACTGTTTTTAATGAAACACCAATAATTTCTGCTGCTTCAGGTTGTGTTAGACCGTCATACCAAAGCAGGTCAACAACCTGCCTTTGTTCTTCTGGCATTTTTTCTACCGTTTCATGGAAGAGGGTCCCATCTTCAAAGGTGTCTGGTTCTGATGAAGAAGATGTTTGTCTTTTGATTCCTTCACCACCATCGGTATGATGATTAGCTCCCTGCCCCTCAACTCCGTAATAATGACGAGCAAGATCGATTAATTCCCTTCTAATTTGCGTTGCTGATAATCCATAAAACTGTTTTGGTGATTCTGGTGTCACTTCAGCTAATGATTTGTGGAGGCGAATCATTGCATTCTGTAAAACATCATCTGTCTCCGCCCATCTTCTAACTCCTGGATATTTACGGAGCATTTTACG
>JAJRVU010000323.1 GCA_024277145.1 Planctomycetota bacterium | reverse complement strand
GTTCCTTCTTCTCCTGAAAGTGCGCCAATAATTGTTTTGAACATCAAATTGAATTCACGCGGATCCGTCAGCGGTCCGTTACAAGCCGGGCATGATGCAACGAGTTCTTCAGGAACTTCCGTCAATTCGCATTCTGCCAGTTTTTTTAAATAGGCATTGAGATTAAAACTCTGAATGTTGTCTCTGGGCTCTGCTTTCTTTTCGAGCTTCTTCATTTTTGTTTTGGAAAGGTGAGGGTTTTCATCATTTGGCATATAGGATGCGCATGCGACAGGGGTTTCCCCTTTAAAAGCTGTTACAACAATAATGTGATCGCTACGAAAACGTGATTTGCAGCCTTTGCAATCCACCATCATGTCATGGAAAAGATCATAGTGACCAACACATTTCCAGACTTGTGGATGCATGATTATTGAAGATTCAATGCCGACCATGGAAAATGCCCGCGGAGCTCCTTCAAGAACAGTCAGTTCATCATGATTGGTGATCATGTTATCGTACCAGGAATTACGAACGTTCCGTTTTAATTCCGTACCGAGGGGGCCGTAATCCCAGAACCCTTGCAGTCCACCATATATTTCTGATGATTGAAAAATAAATCCTCTGCGTTTGCAAAGGCCGACAATTTTTTCCATTGAATTTTCCACGAATGACTCTCTGTTTTATATTTTCTAATGAAGAACCGGTTAGTTTGGTTCATTTTTGTTTTGTAGATCAATTTATGATCGAAAAAAGATTATATTTAGCTGGGGCGAATAATACGACTCTCCCGGTGAGTCTGGTAGCAAGATTTTTTCCGCTTTTTAAGGAATTATAGAATTCTTACGGGATTTGAATGCAATTTGAAGATGGGAAGTATTTGGGAACTGACTGAAACCGGTTCAATTCGGATGATCTTTTGATATCTGCGTCCATTCCGAGTTTGATCAGGTTCAGCCCTCCCCTGCTTTTTTTCACTGTTTCTTCAATTTTGTTTGAACCAGATTCATAGAAGCTTTGAGCAATCTGTGCCTGATCATTTAATGTTATGCCAGACTGATTGTTTGTTTCCGAGAGAATTTGATGGACCATTGCACCTGCACAGACTACATCTTCAGATGAAATTTGTCCGTTGGTTCCTGCACAGAGAAAATGAACTGCTCTTTTTACATTTTTAATTTCTGAGCAAACTGAATCAAGATTCACAAAAGCGCCTACTAAAATTCGTCGTGCTTTGCAGGCATGTTTCAAGGCTTTGGTGCCATTGGTTGTTGTGAACAGAATTGTTTTGCCTTTGATTTTATTTTCAGTGTAGCTGAATGGAGAGTTATCAAGATCAAATCCCGGTATCATTTCCCCGCCCCGTTCTCCTCCCAGAAGTACGGATTGTGTCTTGTCTGTTTGGTATTGTTTGGTTTCTTCTATGGTTTCACAGGGAATGATTTTTGTTGCACCGTTTTCAAGAGCATGAATGATCGTTGTTGAAGCTCTTAACAGGTCAATCATGACGACCACGTCGTTGGCAAGATCATCCGGTGAAACAAGTGCGGGTAGAAAATGGACATGGAGTGATACTGGCTGGTCTTCTTCCGAGTTCATGTTTTGTATTACGATCACGTTTTATAGATATTGGGTAAGAATATAGCAGGTTCAAGTGGAAACCGGTATAACCTCTTCTTCTGCAGTGTGAACCAATGCAGCGAGGATATCCATCGAAGAAATAATACCACATAACTCATTATCTTCATTCACAACAGGAACCCGATGCCAGTGTCCATTACACATCACCGCTGCAACATCGACCAATGGAGTGATTTCCACAACTGAGGTGATGCTTGCTGACATTCGTTCGCCCACCGTCAAGTCGTTCCAATCTTCAATTTTGCTGACATCCCCTTCAAAAAGGTCCCAGACATCATGTTCCTGGCTATAAGGAGAATTAAGAGGTGCTTTCTTTTTTTTGGAAGATCGCCTGAGCAGATCAGAGACAGAAAGAAGTCCGACAACTTTGCCCTGTTCATCTTCAACCATTGCACCTGTGATATGATTTTTCTTGAGTCTGGCAAATGCAGCTGGAAGAGGTTCATTCGCTTTCAGGACGACGACATCCCGAGTCATGATATCGCATGCGCGCAAACTTCCCAAACGCCCTGGTAAATGCAGCATGTTTTCCGACTCCTTTTCAACCTGATTGAAACTAATATTTTTCTGGATATCAGACATGAATGATGGAATCATCATAAGAAGATCCAGAAAAGAACTCCTCTAAAAGTTATCTCTATTTTAAACCTGAACTGTTGTTTTTAGAAGTCGATATCGAATGAATTCAGGTCTTGTTGACATAATTATTTCGTTTTGAAATGTGCGTTTATGGTGCAATTCAGCGATTTATTAGTCCTTTTAAGCAGGGCAATTTCGTAGGAACTATGGTACTGAATTGGAGGAAAATCATCGGTTTCAAACGACTTTCTGCTGATATCGCGACATTGCCATGAGAGGAAAATAGGTGCTGTACATATGGTATTTCAGGTAGAAGACTTTTGGAAAGCCGGTTCCGGTAAAATGGAGTTCATCCCATGTTCCATCATTTTTCTGGGTATCAATCAGGTACTCGATTCCTTTAGTCACTTCAGGAGAATTAATTTCACCAGCAGCGATAAGTCCGAGAATAGCCCATGCAGTTTGCGATGGAGTGGCTGGTCCCTGCCCTCTCAGTTTTGGGTTTTCGTAGCTTTCAGGAGATTCTCCCCAACCACCATTTCTTTGTTGAACGGATTTGAGCCAATTGATTGCAAGTCGGATTCGCGGATGGTTGGAAGGGATTCCAATTCGAGAGAGCCCGACAAGTGCCTGCCAGGTTCCGTAGAGATAATTGACTCCCCATCGACCATACCAGGCTCCGTCACTTTCCTGTTTTTCCCACACATAATCTAGTGCCTGTTGAACGGCTGGGTGTTCAAAAGCGAGATTTAAGTCAGAGAAGAGTTCCAGATTTCTTGCAGTAAGATCAGCGGTGCTTGGGTCAATCATGGCATTGTGGTCAGCAAAGGGAACTTTTGTGAAAATTTCCCGATTGTTGTTTTTGTCAAATGCGCCCCAGCCACCATCTTTATTCTGCATTGCAAGAATCCAGCGTAAACCTCGCCAGATGGCAAGCAATTGTGGTTGGATTGATTCGACCTGAAGATAGGCATTTTTCATGGAGTCGGATTTTGTCGCAATCACTGCTGCTGTATCTTTGTCGTTTTCGTGTGGGCTCCAGTTTCCTAAAAGAAAATCGGCTGACCATTCCGAATCTTCCGGGAGGCATCGGCATAATGCCATCAGGACCATCGATGTGTCATCCACGTCAGGATAAAAATCGTTGTTGAATTCAAAGCACCATCCGCTTGGTTCATGACCCGGGTTTAATTTTGACCAGTCACCTTTTGTTTTGATTTCCTGCGAGAGCAGCCAATGGATCGATTTTCGAATGGATGGATGGCCTGAAGGAACACCTGCGTCATGCAGAGCCAATGTTGTGAGAGCGGTATCCCAGACAGGAGATTTACAGGGTTGAATGCGAACCGTTCCACGATCCCTGATAATTAATTTATCCAATTCATTCATGGCCGTTTTGAATTCGACTGAATCTTCTTCATATCCGAGGCATTTTAATGCAATGATTGACCAGATAATCGGGGGGAAAATAGCTCCCACGCCATCACTGTTCCGGGAATGAGATAACAACCAGTTCGAAGCTTTTTTAATGGCAATTCGCCTGAATGGACGTATTCGGAATTTTTCCAGAAGTTTCAGAGTTGAATCAAGTCGATTGAAAATTTTGCGCCAACTGAAAAACGTTTTTCTTGAGAGCTTATCAAGGTTTTCTGATTCCTGTATTTGAGGAGAAAGCTCTTCCGGGCTCAGTCGGAAAAGTTCTTTAATGTTATGCGATTCTTTAACTTGTTTGACCGGACGATGTGCCCACATGAGGCTTAGCGGAATTACGATGGTTCGTGACCATGCAGACATTTCATAAACGTTCAGGGGCAACCACCTTGGAATGAGGATTAATTCAGGCGGGACGGCTGGGCATTGGCGATAATCGATCACTCCGAGTAAAGCCAGATAGAATCGAGTGAAGCTGTTAACCTTTTCGGCTCCACCTGCTTCAAGAATTGCGCGAACTGCGTGAAGCATGTATTCTTCGTTTGGTGAATGCCCTGTTAACTTCAATGCAAAGTAGGCTTTCACGGAAGCACTGATTTCAAGGGGACCATCCGGGTATAAAGCCCAACCCCCTGAAGAAAGCTGGTTTTCCAAAAGGTATTCAGCAGCTTCTTTGGCTTTGGGGTGGTCTTCCTGACCGAGAAATGCAAGGAGAAGAATATATTCTGACTCCAGAATTGAGTCACCTTCAAGTTCGCCAACCCAATACCCTTCCGGTTGCTGTTGTGACAACAGGTAGTTGGTGGTCTTCTTTAATTTTTCAAGCAGATGAGGGATCGGTTCTGCAGGGAGACTATTCTGGAATGACTGATAATCTTTTGAAGAAAGAAATTTTGGTTCTTTCGTAATATCAGGTTGATCAAATCGCAATCGGCGAGAACTGCCCTGGTCCGAATCCATGACCTGCTATCTCCTGTTCCGTGAAGATGGGAATCTTAAATTGATTTTTATTGGCTAACTGGGAGCCACTATGTTATTTATAATTATGCGTATCCTAAGGGGAATAGTCGGGATGATCAAGCCCAAGTTATTATTCGGAAAAGACTTAGGAAATATAGCCACTGCAAGCAGATAGGCCGTTTTTTAATTCCATCAAGGTCGATTTATGACAATTTAATTGGTGAATATAGATCCGGAGAATATGTTTAGCAGGAGTTTCCGCAGGAACCGCCTGTATTGCATTGTTCAGAGATTTCCAAAGAGTTATTTAGTTTATCCATACCATGTTTTTGGAGCAATTTGGCTGCTTCATGATCTGAAGAAACAATTTCAAAACCCATATCTTCAATCATTTCAAAATCGAGTTGTGCAGCCTGCCCTCGGGTGGTGAGATAATCACTGACAAAAATTGAATTTGCAGGATAAAGCCCCATGCACTGCATTGATCGGATGTTGACTTCCCTTCCTCCTGCAATCCTGATTTCTGTAGAAGGGTTTGCAAATCGAAACAGGCATAAAGTTTTCAGGCAATAACTTGGTGTGAGGTTTTCCAGTTTTTCCAGAGGCGTTCCATCAACCGAATTGAGAAAGTTCACCGGGATTGATTCGACTTCGAGTTGTCGTAGTTGTAGTGCAACTTCAACAACATCCGCATTGTTTTCACCCATGCCAACAATCAAGCCGACGCATAATTCCAGCCCGGCTTCTTTGGCAACATTGAGAGTATTCAGTCGGTCATCAAAAGTGTGGGTTGTACAGATTTCTTCGTGAAAACGCCTGCTTGTATTCAGGTTATGATTGATTCGATCAACACCCGCTTTTTTAAGAACGGTCGCTTGTTCATTGTTTAACAACCCGAGGCAGCAACAGATATGAAGGCCGAGTTCCTGTTTGATGTTTTTGACAACTCCTGCAAGATGTTCTACATCTTTATCGGAAGGTCCACGACCACTTGAAACGATGCAATAAGTTCTTGCCTGGGAAGAAGCTGCTTTTCTTGCTCCTTCCATCAGTTTTTCTTCACTCAGTAAAGAATATTTTTCGATAGGAGCATCAGAAATTTTTGATTGAGAACAATAATGGCAATCTTCAGCACACAGTCCACTTTTTGCATTCTTTAAATAATAAAGCTGAACCTGTTTTCCGAAATAATGTTTACGGATTTGATAAGATGCATCAAGAAGCGGAAGTAGTTCAGAATCGGGGCATTGCAGAATGGATTCCCCTTCTTCTACCGTTAGAATGTGTCCGTCCAGAACTTTTTTTGCCAGCTCGTTCCATCCTGTTTGGGCCAGATTTGCCTGAGTTGAATCTGCTTGAGTAGTCGTTGCCATTATCTTTTATTTCCCGGGTCTGAATCAGTCTGGATTCAGTGCTATTTATAATAAAACAGAGTCTTCTAGTAAGACTCCTGCAAGTTATGGTTGTCTGCCAAGCCCACAGTGTAGCGAGATGTACCCTTAAATAACAATGATATCCGTAGTATTGTTAGATTTCGAATTCAAAATATTGACCCTGGAATGAGAATATTCCGGGTTCTGAACGTATGTTTCAGTTAAGTCGAGCCGCCCCTGGGTTTTCCATTCCCATTTTTACTTTGTTGAGAAGAATAGAACCGAAAATGGTCCGGTCCTATGGCTTCTTTGAGTTCCAGCCTGAGTTTTGGACTGCAGGAAACTCTCATGGATGCGGGAGGAGAGAGTTTATATCTAATTTGCATCTGTGTATCTTCCGGATCTGAAGTATCCACAATAAGAACAACTTCTGTCTCTCCGGGGTACTGGTTCAGGATGTCCCTGACCCGGATCAGGTCTTTTTCGGTATGGATTCCTTTCTGGAATTTAATGGCTACCTGGGAAGTGAATATTTTTGTAGCCATATCCAATGTGATTAATTTATTCACAATCAGGTTGGGTTCTCTTCCTCGTTTGTCAATTTTTGCTTTCACAAAACAGATTGTATCATTGACAACCAACTCACTCATTCTTGAATAATCTTCCGGCCACATGATGCAACGAACGATTCCATCCGTACTTTCAAGATCAAAGTTGACATATTTGGAATGACCATTCCTGCTCGGTTTTTTTGTCATCGCTTTTTTAATTGCTGCGATCATGCCACCGATCAGAACTTCAGAGCCATCTTCCATCTCTGCAATATCTGCGAATGTGTTTGTAGCATATTGAGAAATCTGGTCTGAATATTCCTGTAACGGATGAGAGGTTAGGTAGAAACCGAAAACTTCTTTTTCATAGGCCAGTTTCTGGCTGTGTGTCCAATCATTTGCTTCAGGCAGAACAATTTGCTCATCTTCGAAACTGTTTTCGCTTGAAGATGAAGAATCCCCGAAGAGGCTCATTTGGCCGGCGGCTTTATCTTTCTGTTTAGAAATGGCTCCCTGCACAGCACGTTCAACGACCAGCAGATGTTGTGGTCGATTTGGTCCGAAGCAATCAAGTCCTCCTGCTTTGATGAGAGTTTCCAGCGTTCCTTTTGTCAGCGCTTTTGGGTCAACTCTTTCCGTCAGGTCGAAAATATCTTTGAATAATCCATTTTGTATTCTTTCTTCAACCATTGCTTCCAAAGCTTGCTCACCAACTCCTTTGATTGCTCCTAATCCAAAAGTAAGGCATTCTCCTTTGATTCCAAAATCAACTTCAGACTCATTCACATTTGGAGGCAGGATTTCAATTTTCATTCGACGACAGTCATCAACATGTTCTGAAATTCGATCAGAGCTTTCCATTCCACACGAAAGAAGAGCAGCCATGAATTCCTTAGGGAAATGGGCTTTTAGATATGCTGTCTGATAAGCGATTGCTCCGTAGGCTGTGGAATGAGATTTGTTGAAACCGTACCCAGCGAATTTTTCGATCAGGTTGAACAAGTTTTTCGCTGTCTTTTCGGGGATACCGTTTTTAATAGCGCCCTCGATGTACTGTTCCAGATACTGGGCAATGATTGCCAGCTTTTTCTTACTGATTGCTTTAATACATTTATAGGCTTCGGTTAAAGGAATGTCCCCAACCCGGTTGAGAATCCTCATCACCTGTTCCTGATAAACCATTACCCCGTATGTTTCTTCAAGAACCTCATCAACAATCGGATGGACTTTTGCAATCTCCTGTCTTCCATTTTTGACATTAACATAATCCATAACCATCCCACCTTCGAGTGGTCCCGGACGATAAAGTGCAGAGGTTGCGATGATGTCTTCGAAGCAGTCCGGCTTCATTTTGGTCAGAAGGTCGCGCATTCCGCCACTTTCCAACTGGAAGATTCCTTTGGTTTCACCTCTTTGTAGTAATGCAAATGTCTCCTGATCGTCTAATGGAAGTTTGACCGGATCAATATCCACACCTGCATTATTTTTCACGTTAATGACGGCTTTATCCAGAATGGTGAGGTTTCTTAACCCCAGGAAATCCATTTTGAGAAGCCCGATCATTTCCACAGTCGGGCCATCCCATTGGGTGATGATATCTGTTTTACCAGTAATTCTTTGAAGTGGGATGTATTCAGAAAGTTCCTGATCCGCAATCACAAGCCCTGCAGCATGAGTTCCTGCACTTCGCGATAACCCTTCCAGTTTCAGGGCGTTATCAAACATCTCCTTGATTTCTGGTTCGGAATCGTAAGCTTCTTTCAGTTCTGCACTTTGTTTCAGGCATTCTTCAAGCTTGATATTTAGTTGATCGGGAACCATTTTGCAGATTTCATCAACTCTTTTGAGAGGAATGGCCAATGCCCTGCTGACATCACGGATGGCTGCTTTTGCTTTGAGGGTTCCAAAGGTTCCAATTTGGGCAACATTCTCTTCCCCGTATTTTTCTTTCGTGTAATCGATCACAAGCTGCCTGCGATCCCTGCAGAAATCAATATCGATATCAGGTGGCTCTGCACGGCTTGGATCAAGAAATCTTTCAAAGAGCAAATCGTATTTTAATGGACAGACATTACTGAGTCCCAGAAGGTAAGCCACGATGGCACCACAAGCAGAACCACGAGCCTGACACGGAATTTTATTGTCTTCCGCGAATACCACAAAATCCCAGACGATCAGGAAGTAGCTGGAATAACCCATCTTGTCGACGACATCCAGCTCAAAATCAAGCCTCTCGTAATGTTTGTCAGTGACTTCCCCTTCCGGGTAACGGGTTTTCATTATTTCGTAGCAAAGTTCTTTTAAAAATTCAGTATCTGTTTTATTATCTGGCGGGGTGAAGACCGGATAATGTTTCTGGTTTAAATCGAGATCAATATCTATTCGGTTAGCCAATTCCTGTGTTCTGGAAACAGCTTCTTCATGATTCGGAAAAACGGCGTACATTTCTTCCGGTGTTCGAACGAAGAACTGATCGCTTGACATCCTCATTCGTTTTTCATCACTTCGCAGAGATCTGGTATTAACGCAAAGCAGGATATCATGCGAATCTGCATCTTCCTGATTTAAATAGTGGGCATCATTTGTTGCAATCAGGGGAAGCCCCATCTGGTTGGCAATATCGATTGTTCCCTCAGCGCATTCTTTTTGAATATCCAGTCCTGCATTCTGAATTTCCATGTAGACACGATCGCCAAAAACTTTTTCGTACCAGACGGTCAGTTCTTTGGCTTCTTTCATTTTGTCTGAAAGAATGAGTTGAGATAGTTCACTTGCAGCGCAGCCTGTCAGGCAGATCAGGCCTTCGTTGAACTGTTCAAGAATTTCTTTATCAATACGTGGTTTGTAATAGAAGCCTTCGAGGAATGCTTTGGAAGAAAGTCGCATCAGGTTCTGAACTCCCGTTGCATTCATGGCAAGGAGTGTCAAGTGAAAGCTTGCCTCTTTCATTCGGGCTGCTTTTTTAATCTGCCTTTTTCCCGGGGCGATGTATGCTTCAAAGCCGATGATTGGTTTGACTTCCTGGGATTTACACTGGTTGTAGAAATCCATTGCACCGTAGAGATTTCCATGATCAGTGATCGCTACGGAATCCATCCCGTTTTCTTTGACTTTTTTAAGCAACTCCGGGATTTTGTTTGCACCATCAAGAAGACTGAAATGAGTGTGGCAATGGAGATGAACAAATGGTCGAGAGGCAGACATAGCTTTCCTTTTCTATCCGATAACGACATATAACTAGACAATGCCTAGAAATGATGTGGAACGTGGCGCACTGTTAATATAGTCGAGATAACGCTTAAACCTTCTATATCATTTATAGAAACGCTCTAGCAGTCTCAAAACTCGTTGGAGCGGGATGCAAACAAACTGAAGCCAGAAAATGTAGCAATCGCAGAAGAGCTTATTGATCTATTTTATTCATT
>JAJRVU010000322.1 GCA_024277145.1 Planctomycetota bacterium | reverse complement strand
GTCATTGCCCGAATCAATAATGATATCACGCTTGCTAATTTTGAAATGAGTGTCAGGCAGTTACTTAAAGATACAGAAGACCTCTACTGGAATTTGTACCTGCAATACAGGTTATACGATACAGCGATCACAGCCAGGAACAGTGCCCTGAAAACCTGGCGAGACGCAAAAGCAAAAATGGATGTCGGCGGGATCCAAAACTTCAAGCTCTCAGACGAAGCCCAGGCGAGGGATCAGTATTACCAGATGAAGTCTGCGACGGAAACAGCCATGAACAATATCCTTACAACGGAAGTTCAGATTAGAAGACTAATTGGATTGGCCGTCAATGATGGAAAAATCATGCGTCCTGCTGATGAACCGACAACTGCAGAATACGTTCCCGATTGGTACATGGCTTTGACAGAGTCTTTAGTCAATCGAGTGGAACTGCGAAAACAGAAATTTGAACTCAAAAGTTTACAGTTACAGTTAGTTGCTGCAGAAAGTTTGACAAAACCTCGGTTGGATTTTGTGACTTCTTATTCCGTGAATGCTTTTGGTGACACATTGATTCGCCAGAATGATGATGATGGAACCACCACTTCAGGACTGAAAAGTGGCTATGGTTCATTAACCCAGGGTGACCAGACAAGTTGGACATTGGGTGCAGAATTCTCCATGCCTTTTGGTTTCCGCTCAGCTAAAGCACAGGTTCGAAACTATGAACTTCTGTTGGCCAAACAGCGTGAAATCCTCGCTGTCTCCGAACAGGAAATCAGTCACGAACTTGCGGTGGCTATCCAGTCCCTTGCAACACATTATCGAACTGCCCAGACAAACTTTAACCGACATCTGGCAGCCCAACAGAGAGTTTACCTGTTTGAAGAAGAACTCAAAGTCGGAACTTCAACATACGACTTGCTCCTTCGTGCACAATCCAGTTTAGCGGATGCACAACGTGCTTATTACACTTCTTTAATTGAGTACAATAAAGCGATCACGGAAATTTATTTCCGAAAAGGAACATTGCTTGAGCATAACAATGTGCATATTGAAGAAGGATCATGGGAACCGGAAGCATATAACGAAGCTCTTAAACGAGCCTGGGCACGAAGCCATGCGTTAGATGCTGATTTCCTTGATACAGACCCCACCGAATTTATTCATCATGGACCCACTGGAACAATCAGTCTTGATCCGTATCAACAGGATGAAAATTCCACCGAAGTTCAAACCGAATTACCAGAAATTCCTCCTGCCCCGGTAGAAGAGAATTCAAATCTCCCTGCACCCCCTGCAGCTAAAGTTCCCTATGAAGAAGAGCTTCTTCCCGAAAATTGATCTGCAAATTCATCATGACGTAATTAATAATTTGAACTAGATTTCTCACGCAGTGAATAGCACAAGTTTGCTTAGGTGATGGTAACCACTCGATAAGCTTCGGGAATCTACTGTTGCCGTTTTTGAAGTCTTTTGCAGATTCTAGTGCCTTGTCAAGGCTGAGAATTGGGATGCGTTAGAACTCTAACGTACTCCGTTGTCGTGCTTTATACACTTTACCAACCCCAATCTTTAAATTTGACGAAACACTAGTCCCTTTCCCTTTTGGTTCAGGAGGAAGGCAACAAAACTTTCTTTTGCAATATTGATTCCCAGGATGAAATTCATTTAAAAAGCCTTTTTAAAGCGTTATACTTTATTTTAGTTAATGACGTGTCGAAGACGGGTTGAATGCAAGACTTGCTTATGCGGTCTTGACCGGAAGAATTCCCAAGCATTTAAAAAGCCCGGGGCCGCAAGTCTCTGCGAGTCTGTCTATGCAATAGTAGATGGCAATGCCCCGAAACGTCGAATATTGTTGCATAAAAAAACAGGGTAAATTGAAATGACTTTGGATACATCAGGCAGCACAGAAGTTGGTAGCTATTTTATTTCCAACTACCCTCCCTACTCCACATGGAAGGAAGACTTTGTTCCCGAAGCATTAAACGCACTCGATTCAGAACCTGATTCCTCCATTCCAATGGGGCTTTATATTCATATTCCTTTCTGCAGGAAACGATGCAAATTCTGTTATTTCCGGGTTTATACAAAACAGAATGCACAGGATGTCGAAAACTATGTTTCCACTCTTGAAAAAGAATTTAAATTACTCAGCCAGAAAAAGGGTGTCGTCAACAGGAAACTGGAATTCGCCTACTTCGGAGGGGGAACACCTTCCTACCTCAGTTCCAAACAACTTCTTTCACTTCATGACAGGCTTTCTGAATACCTGAACTGGGAAAGCGCAAAAGAAGTGACTTACGAATGCGAGCCGGGAACGCTCAACTTTGAAAAAGTCAAAACACTCAAACAAATTGGGGTCACCCGAATTTCTCTCGGAGTCGAAAATTTCAATCCAAAAATTCTGGAAGCAAATGGACGGGCACATCTTGCTGATGAAGTTTTCCGTGCGTGGGACTGGATTCAACAGGTTGGATTTCCGCAGGTGAATGTTGACCTGATTGCAGGAATGATTGGGGAAAACGATGAGAACTGGACGGAATGCCTGGAGAAAATCCAGGAGTTATCGCCGGACAATATTACCATTTATCAAATGGAACTTCCGCATAACACAATTATCTCCCAGGAAATCAAAGAACTCGGAATTGAGTCTCCCATCGCCAACTGGGCCACCAAAAGAGCATGGATGAACCAGGCTATCGACACTCTTGAATCGGGTGAATATCATCTTTGCAGCGGAAATGAACTGGTTAAAAATCTGGATACGGACCATTTCATTTATCGTGATAACTTGTTTCGAGGTTCGGATATTCTTGCAACGGGTGTCTCTTCGTTCGGCCATTTTCAGGGAATTCATTACCAGAATTTTGACCGACTGGATGAATACATGGAACAAATTCAAAAAGGTGAACTTGCAATCAATCGCGCTTTAAAACCGACAGAACATCAAAAGCTGGTTCGAGAAATGATCCTTCAAATGAAAGAAGGAAAAATCTCCGTGGATACTTTTCAGGAGAAGTTTCAAGTTAATATTCTGGAAGAATTCGCGGAACAATTCCATAATCAGGAAAAAGCAGGATACCTGACAATCGAAGGAGATTTAATCAAACTGACCCGGCGTGGAGTTTTGCAGGCTGAAAGTCTTCTCCCGGAATACTTTGAGGAACAATTCCGAGAAGTTCGGTACACCTGATGCAATTTAACTTTGATGGTCTGTTTGATTAAAGCGAAATCGAATTATTTAAAGAAACTGATATTGTGAATCCACTTGATGAATTAAAATCTTTGACTTCGCTTTTTCCGGAAGATAATGTCCTGATTAAAAAAGCAGAACACGTGCCGATAGCATTAGTCCCTGAACTTTATAGAACCCTCCTCGCACATGATCATCATATGACGGTTACGATGGAAGAACATCATGATTGCAAGGTTGATGTTCAAATTCTGGACCGGAAAGAAATTGATCAATTTTACTGCAGAAAAATCATTCTATCCAAAAGTGGAACGGAGCAGGTTGTGCAATTCGGCATTGTGAAATTTGATTTCCAATATGTCACCGAAGCGGTCAAAAATGAAATCATGCAAGGTGAAATTCCACTCGGACGAATCCTGATCAACCATAATGTCCTCAGGCATATTCATCTTGGGGCGATCCTTAAAATCACCGCTGGACCGGTTTTAGCAGAATACCTGCAAATGGAAACGGGAGAAATCACTTACGGACGATTAGCAACAATTTTCTGTAACGGGCAGCCTGCTGTCGACTTATTGGAAATTGCAAAATAAGCTGTAGAACCACGAATCGACACAAAACTGTAGTGCTCTTGCGAGCTTTAAATGTCCGGTGTCAATTTGCAATAGGCACGCTTGTTGGCGTGCAGGTCAATATGAGCTAAGGGACATTTTCCGGTAGTTGGACTAGTAGGGTCTGCTTTGCAAACCATGAAAAAGAGTAGTTACCGTAGGTCAGGCTGCAGCCTGACGTGATAAAGAGTAGATGAAAAAATGAAAATTCTCACGCGGAGTTCGCAGAGCCGCAGAGACCGTCAAAATAATTTTGGCTGGCTAAAATATTTTAGTCCTCTGTCGAGCTTTAAATAATTGTTATAAATATTTACTGGGTAATTATTATGAAAAATGTTTTTCCTCGATGTGAGCTTGTTCCTCAATTGAATCATCATGTCGCATTTGAAGTGGATGGAAAAGAACGTCTTGGCTGGAACTACGATCCTCTCCATAAACGCTGTTTCTTTTTCCCATTGATCGGTCCGAGTGGAAGTTTACTGACTCGATTCGGACAACCGAATGCACCTGATCATGAGCACCATAAAAGTTTATGGTTTGCAAATCATAACGTTGCAGGAGTCAATTTCTGGGGATTGAATTCCGAAGCCTCCATTCAACAGAAAGATTGGTTGGTTTATTACAATTCAGATGAAGAAGCTGTCATGGGAATTAAACTGGTCTGGTTGGATGGTCATAACCCGGTTCCCTTGATTGAGCAGGAAGTCGTTGCTTCTTTAAAACCATTGCACGGTGGAGAATCCCTGATTGAAATTCAGTCAAAGTTTGTACCGACCAGTTCACAACTTGAGTTTCACAAAACCAATTTTGCTTTTCTTGGTTTGCGTGTTGCAAGACATCTCAGCCATTCCTTTGGTGGAGGTGAATTAAAAGCGAGTGGAGAAAAAATCGGAGAGAAAGCCATTTTTGGTAAAAAGCACCAATGGGTTGATTACAGTGGCCCGGTCCATCCCAGATTGCAAACGGAAACATTAAAAGAAGAAGGGATCACCTGGTTTGATCATCCGGACAACCCCGGGTACCCGAATGGCTGGCATGTGCGAAACAACGGCTGGTTCTGCCTCTCCCCCTGCATGTTTAATTCTATTATCACTACAAAAAAAGAACCGCTTGTATTGCGATTCCTGTTTCATGTTCATCGGGGAACAGTCGATTCAAACAAAGCAAAAGAGATCGGGGAAAACTTTGCTCAATCACCTCTTTATCAAATTGCCCGCCTCCGTGCCGGTAAAACGCGGTAGTGTTCAAACTGTGAAACTATTGTTCGGTGGTACAACATAGGGTGGCCCGACCGTTTTTGGGTTGGGTCGCGATAGCCAGTAGTAGTTCAACTACCGATAAATGTCCCTTAGCTCGTATTGACCTGCACGCCAACGAGCGTGCCATCTGGAAATTGCCACCGGACATTTAAAGCTCGCAAGAGCAGTAGGGTCTGCTGTGCAGACCATTAATTATTTTTGAACGGTGAAGATGATCCTTCTTGTGCCTTCGGCACCCAACCGACAAGTCGGTCGGGCCACCCCTTGAATGTCCAATAAAACTTTGTGTCTTCGAGCCTTTGTGTTAAATAATTTGTTTCATCACTTAATACAATCACAATTATTCCTCACACTCTCCGCGGCTTTGCGATCTCTGTGTGAGACCCTTTGCTTCTTTTCTTTGTACCTGACTTACAGAACTGGCCTACACCTTTTTATTTAGAACTCTTAACAGGTTTTTTCTCTTCCTTTTTATGATTATGGGTTTTATCAACAGGTTTAAAAAAACCATTATCGTCTTCTGCAGATCCTACAGAAATTAAAGGTGTTACACGTTTTCGTGAAGTCGTTTCATGAAACTGATACCCTTTGTTTCTTTTAGCCAGGTCTTCATCCAGAAGGTTGTCTCCCCGGAAAGCTTCCCTGAGCATTTCGAGTAACTGCACAACATTCCTGTGCAGGTTCTCCGGGGCAGTAACAATCAACATTCCGTGATAAGCAACAATTGTTGCTCCTTCTTCTTCGTCATCATAACCTGCCCATGATTCTGCATTTCCCGTTGAATTTCTAATGACCTCAATCAGAATTTTTTCCCGAATCTGTGCAGGAGAATAACTTTTAGGAGCTTCGGTTGAAATTCTAATATTTGAAGTCTGTTTAGGAGTCTGTTTAACAGTCGGCTTCATTTTCACTTTGCCAGAACGTGGGTTAGGGAACTCGCTGGAAATGACAGGTCCAAGTTGAGCAGTGATAGAATCCTGAACACTGAATCCCCCTCCGCCGCCGTATCCTCCACCACCGCCGCCGAAGCCTCCACCGCCGCCGAAGCCTCCTCCACCACCTTGCGAACTACTCTTCGCACTTGTCTTGGAAGATTTTTTTGGTTCATACCATGTTCCATCATCTTCGAATTTGATGGACGGAACAGAAAGCAGGTCCCTGCAATTATAAACGCGGGTGATCATCCCAGATTCTGCAACAGCAGTTTTTGTATCAATAATGAGAACATCATGCTGGATTCGATAAGTTAAATTAAATGGTTCAAAAATGAGATTGAGTGCTGAACGCAATGGTACTCTAGATTGTCTATATGTGAGCATTCCTTCTTCCGGATCAACTATTCCCTCATTTTCCAGGTGACCAAAATCAATATAAATCGGAACCTGTTTTAGATCTTTAATGTAATCAATAACTTCAACAAGGGATGCATCCAGAAAATCAAGAGAAATTGGTTCTTCCAGTGTCTCCGCGATTCTTTTTTCTATTATAGAGTAGCTTGTGAAAATCCACGTTTTTTCTTTCGGAAGTGATTTCAGTTCAGCGGCTTTATCCGGTTTGGCTTTTTTCTTTTCCTTGTCTGGTTGATCTTTTTTATCTTCCGCATGGGAAAGATTCGTGACAAACTGGTTCTGCTTCGAAAGATGAGATTCCGGCCACATTGCCTGTATAATGAAAATCAGACATGCAGAAGAAACGATTGTTCCAAAAGTGAGACGCATAATTTTTCTCCTTCGTTGTCGAGTTGCCAGTTTAGAAAATTCTCCCGCCAGGACATTGGCATCACCAAATTCGTCCAGCGCCAATTCAATTGCTTCGCTTCGTTCACAACCATTTTTGACAAGGTCGTTAAAACGAGCTTCCAGATGGTCCCGCATTTCATCCGAAATTTCTGCCCGCTGGTTCGGATTAAGCTTGAGCAGTTTGGAGAGCAGTTTTAAATAAAGTTCAAATTCCTGTTCCGACATCAGTTTGATCTCCTTTTGTCAGAGAATTAAGAAGTGATTTCCTGAAAGTTGAAATGTTGTATTAAATTGTCAGGCTTCAGGTCTGTCTGCAGGCAGGCTTGGGGGAAAGGTTCACCTGTCCCAATAAATTCTGGATGCATTCCACATACGTCTGCCATTCGATTGCCTGTTTCGATAATTGTTTTTTACCAGCAACGGTGATGTCGTACCATTTCCGTTTTCTTCCAGATGACTTATCCCATCTGCTGCGAATAAATTTATCCGCTTCAAGTCGATGCAGTATGGGGTAAAGTGTTCCCGCTTTGAGGTCCACCATTTCCCTGCTTGCATCGCGTAATTTTTGTTGCATGAGGTAACCGTATTGAGATTCTTCCGCCAGGATGGAAAGAATCATCATGTTCAGGCTTCCTCGCATTAATTCTGAATTGATCGTGCCCGTCATCATTCACTCCTTTTATATATAGCTGATCTATATATAGCCACTCTATGCATGGGGCACAAGTGAATTATTAGCATTTTCAGAAAATTATTCATTTATGCGAGACAAGGATTAATAATCCAAATGTTGATTGCACGCGTAACTGATTGTTTTAATTGTAGTTATATTAATCCGTAGGGTCTGCTAAGCAGACCCTCGAGAAAGATTGCGTTATAACATATCTGGTCTGCACAGCAGACCCTACTTTTTCAGCAATCTTACTGGGATCCCTCGCGAATCTTTTCCAGTTTTTCATCTCCTGACTTCCTCATCCTCAGGCAGAGAAGGTAGAATGACTTGTCAATCAGGGAATTCCGTAAGTCGTTCCCGAAATTTCCAATCGGCAGATACATTCATTACGTGACTAAATACAACAGAGGAAACTTCATCGTGAAAAACATCTCTCAAGAACAGATTTCAAAATCTCCCATTCAAAGCATTTTGCTTTTCTCCTTGTTCGTTTTTTTGAATCTTTCAATTCAATCTGACCTGATCAGTGCAGAAACAATCTCTCTTTCACAGGAAACAGAAAACCGTTGTTTGAAAATTCTTCGGGAAGGAATGCAAAACGAGGAATTCTGGCCATCAATCCATGCAGCGGAAGGATTGACATTATCAGGGCATGGCGATGAAGTGATTCAATTTCTCAAGCCGAAGTTAAAAACGGAAAAGAATCCGCAGAAACTTTGTGGCATTTCCCGTGAACTAATTCGCGCAGGAGAAAAACAGTACCGATGGGTCATGCTGAATATTCTGGAACAACGTGATACCTACGGACATATTCATGCATCCGAAAGTTTATATAAGGTGGGAGAAATCGGCGATGGTTTTCGGTTGAGGCAAGCGATGACAGCAAAAAGAAATCCAGTCCTTCAATTGATGGCCTCCGCTGCTCTTGCAAAGGCAGGAAGCCCTGCTGCTTTAAAACTGATTCGGAAATATGCACAATCTGATGATGAACATAACATGATGATTGCTTGTTGGGTTCTTGGAAGGATAGGAGATTCCTCTGATATTCCCCAACTCAAAAAGAATGAAAAACGGGCCAAAGAAAATATCACTCGTGTTTATTGCATTCATTCATTGGCTGCATTAGGAGATTCAGAAAGCCAGAAGAAGCTGATCAATAATCTATCGGATAAAGACGCTGCTGTCAGGACTTATGCTGCTGTTTTTGCCAGTGAAGCGGGTCTGGTCTCTGCAAAGAATGAATTAATAAAACTGCTTGATGATGAAGGGCTTGATGTCCGTATCCGGGCG
>JAJRVU010000321.1 GCA_024277145.1 Planctomycetota bacterium | reverse complement strand
TCTTGAGGCTTTTTTCTTTTTGTGGATCGACCCACCAAGTTGTAAAAACAGATCTCCAATCCGCATATTTATTAAACACAGTTTTCGGCTTGCCAAATTTATTTTTATAAATGATCCTTTGACAAGGAATATACCATGCAAGCGAATAGGGATAATTAATATAAAGTTCGTGGTCCAGTTGTTGAAGTAATTTTACTCTTTTGGAGTGATCAAATTCTTTTTCATAGGCTTCAATAAGCTCATCTGCTTTTTTACTTTTGAAACCCATTATATTATTAGAGCCCACCTTATCAGCCATGCTGCTGTGGTAGGTGGTTCGAGGCCAGGGGAATAAACTCCCACCCCAGGCAGAACTTGTGATTTCAAATTTTTTATTCTGTGCATTTTCCCAACGAGTTTCTGGAGTGAGAAGTTCAATATTAATTTCCACTCCTGCTTTCAGACAGTCATTCTTGAAATTGGTGAAGTATTTTTCCAGACCGGGTGAATTATGGCTAATTGTCATACTAAGACGTTTACCATCTTTCACCAGAATCCCATCAGATCCTTTTTCTTTCCAACCCGCTTCTGTTAATAGTTTGATGGCTTCTTTTGGATCATATTCTGTCATCTTGTTTTCCGGAGATTCAAAATCACTATTAGGAAAATAAGATTTTAACCGGTCATATTCATTGTAAGCGTATTTATCAACCATCAATTTTCTATCATATAAATAAGCCAATGCTTTCCGAACGCGCAAGTCATCCAACGGAGGATGTTTCATATTAAAAGCAAGCCCCTGAAAACCGGAAGGGTATTTTGTATAGACCTTCTGTTTTACGAAATATCCATTTTTAATGTCATCTAAATCTTTTAAATCTTCCACCCACCATTTTGCCGTATAAACCACATTAAAATCGAGTTCCCCTTTGACTGTTTTATCAAAGGACAGGCGTTGATCTCGTATGACAACAAAACGAATCTTTTTAAAATTGTTCAAACCTTTGTTGATAATTTGCTCATCACCCCAATAATTTTTTCGGCGTGTAATGGTAATGGATTCATTAGTTTTGATATCACCCGGGGATATCTCATAAGGCCCTGATGAGACAGTAAACTTAAACTGGTATTTCTTAAGGTAGTCTGCTCCAGACAAATCTTTAATAATATGTGCAGGGAGGACAGCTTTTCCGCAGAAGTTCAGGAAATTTCGCCAGTCTTTTTCTTTACATTTCACTTCCAGGATGTATTTTGATTTGGCTACAGGTGGATGAAATTTTTTCAACGTAGCCTTTGACATGGGATCTTTTAACGTATCGTCCATAATCAGATTATAAGTTGCAATCACATCTTCCGTGGTGACTGGTTTTCCGTCAGACCATCTTGCTTTGGGATTGATACGAAATGTAAAAGTCATTTTATCATCAGAGATTTTCCAGTGACTTGCCAGCGAAGGAATAAATTCCAATGTGCTATCATCCAATGTACACAATGATTCATAGCACAAACTTTCAATGATGGAATTCAGATAAGTGTTCGCTCCCGTCCCATAAATATAAAGATTTTCCGGCCAGTTCGGAACACTGGTAAGCATCGTTCCACCGGGGACCGCTTTAGGATCACCCATTGGATGGGGATTTCCATTTTCCCAACCTTCTCCCGTAAATCCCGGACCACCCTCTTCTGCAGAAACAGAAGTGTCTCCAACAAATTCATCCTTTGCTTTACTTGCTTTTGCCTCGAAACTATCTGAGGGGGACCCAATACATCCAGTAAGCAACAGGGTGAAACAACCGATAATTAGCAATGGGGTAACCGATGAATGACTCCGTAATATTTTCACAAGTTTTATCCTTAATATTGTGTCAACAATAGAGTTAACTTCCTAAACAGAAGTCTGCCCTGTTATAGTTTTTTATTGAAATACGAATTGGAAGATTCAATCACAAATATAACTATTAAATTATTTATCATTTTGGAAAACAGGTTTCGCCCAAAAGATCAGGTTCATCACAATAAGTTTTTAGACGGAATTACCTTAGATCAAATTTCTTCTTTTCGTATCGGGTTGATTCTGGCAAAGTAAGGGATTTACAGCAACCCCGATCTGAAGGAACTCAACAGAATCCAGGTGGGGCATGTGATCAAAAGATCATCCATCTACCTGAAGGACAGTATTGAAGCAATAATTCTGATTTGAATCATGGTTTTTCAGCAGAATCACAAACACAAATCATCTTTTTGCAACCCGGACAACCGTTTCCATATTTATCCATCACCGCCTGCTCCAAATCAACATTGGCAACATTTGCAATCGTCACAAGCCAGGCAAGGACATCTGCGAACTCTTTTGCAAGATTTTCTGATGGCCCTTCCCGTAAAGCAGCTGCCAGTTCTCCTATTTCTTCCATAAGCCACATGAACGTCCCATCAATCCCTCGTGCTTCATCTTTTTGAGAATACATTTTGTCAATCAATTCCTGAAGCCCGGAAAGTGTCAGAGGTTGATGGTATTCCGTTGTTGATGGGTTATGGTTCATAATAATTCCGAAAGGATAAAAAATGATTAAAGAATACAAAAAAACGGCACCCAAATTTGTTGAGTACCGTTTTTAAATAGTCGACAATAATTATTCTTTAAAAGAAAGGAGAAGCAGGAATACGATTATCATTATTATCATCGCCTCCAGCAAGACCAGCCAAGCCGGCTAATCCAGCCAAACCTGCAAGCCCAGCTCCGCTTCCTCCGCCGCCGCTTCCTCCGCCACCGCCTCCGTAAAATGGAGCAGGAGCAGCAGGGTAATCTTCAACGTATTCTTCTTCTGGAGCTGGTTCCATGATGATATACTCTTCAACAGGTACAACACCAACGGTTGCTGATGGAGCTCCTCCGCCATCCTGAAAAGAGACATTTTTAATTGTTCCTGAATTTTCAACAGAAGCATTTTTGCTATCGTCATTCACAAATTGAACACCAACTGCTGCAATTCCACCCTTACCTGCTATAACAACTGAATGACCACCTGCAGACAATCCGCGAGCAGTAGCAATTCCTTCTGAATCAACCTGAGCCCGACGAATCACTTCGCCATTTTTAATAATAAAAACAGTTACATCAGATGTGGGAGCATCGCTCTCAGGATGTTGTGTTACAAGCTTCAGCATTAATGAACCACCCGCTCGAAGAGGAATGGTTTGTTTATTGAAAGATTTTGCAGCTGCTAGTTTAAACGCTTCAGCATTTCTTGTTGAGGCCTGATGAACTTCCTCAATTTCAGCTACACTTGATTTAAAATTATTCTGGGGAAGATAAGTATCAACTAACCCACGAGCAACAGAATAATCACTACCGGAAATTAAAACACCATCAATCAAACTGCTTACAATTCCAGAAGTATCGCCTGCTTCTCCTTCACTTAATGCAGGTAAAACTCGAACCGAATAGGAAAAGAAAGCACCTTCACGGCCACCAGATACTGAATAGGCTCCTGGTTCAATTCCAGCAAACTGAAATTCCCCATTTTCAAATGAATCTGTTTGTGCAACAACCTGATCTGCCTTAGCAAGTCTTAATTTAGTTCCCATAGCAGCTGGTTCCAAATTTCCACTCTCATCATTAAACTGACTGATCCGACCAAGAAGCAAACCTGTTGAGGATAGCCTTACCTGATGCATTGGAACATCGCTTTCAACCATTGATGGAACTGTGAGTTCAGGAATCGGTTGAAGTCCTGAGTTTCCCTGAACACCAAATGCACTTGTTCCGACAGATTTATTTTGACTCGATTCAAGCACTGCTGGCTTGACGACCAAAGTAGAATCCGACCCGTTTACCAGTCTAAGAATTCTGGATACCATATCGCCATCAGAATTTTGGGGTGCTCCTGCAGCCATTGCACATAGCGAGGTTAAACCAAAAATTGTGAGAAACGCAAAAGTAAATCTAAGCATTAAATAACTCCATAATGAACTTCTTAAAACAAGTTGCAAAGATGCTACCTGATGGTAACCAATTTTCCGCAAAATTCCCAAGCGCAAACCGCCTAATTCCTACTTTTTGAAACAAATATCCCAAAGTAACAACACCTGTAAATTAGTACCGGTACCTAAATGGAACCCGTAACTAGTTGATTCAAACAGTGCATTCTCTGGCAATGGAGCGGAATAATAAGTTTGAAAGCGTTAGCACGAAACTTTTATTTGAAAACAAAAGCTCGTGAATCACAGAGGTGAATGACTGAACGGGAACTGATCACTACGGGATAAAGAATTTAAGAGTGATGATGGCGTTTATAGATTTTCAGCAGAACCCGAAACGTAGTCAGGAAACCGAAACATAATCAAGAAATAGGGGAATAAACTCGATTTCAAAACAGCAAGGTCAGTCTTTCCTCTTCCGGCTCCCAATTTTACTTCCACTGAAAGCAACCTGCTCTTCACCTGGATGTTTAACATTTTCTGAATCGGTATAATAACTATTCTCATAGTTGGAATACTCGTAACCATAATCGTATTTGGAATTACGATATCCACCATACCTTGTACCACTATCAACGCGATTCACAACAATCCCGACAACATTGGCTCGCACTGAATTAAGCACATCCAATGCACGAGTCACATTTCCTCTCGATTGTTTAGAAAGCCCCATTGCCAGTAAAACACCATCCACACGAGGGGCTACAGCAGATGGATCAGTCACCGCTAATAATGGTGGTGTATCAATCAGGACAAAATCAAACTTTTCCTTAGCAACACAAACTAACTCTTCAAACCTGGGAGAGGTGATCAGTTCAGAAGGATTAGAAGGTCGAGTACCACATGGAAGAACCCATAAGTTATCAACAACCGTTTGTTGTATTACATCAGGCAGTTCTATATCACCCGTAATAACGGAACAAATTCCTTCTTTACTTTCCATTCCAAACATGGATTGAACTCTTGGTTTTCGAAAATCCGCCTCTATGAGAAGAACTTTTTTTCCAGAATTTGCAATGGAGACTGCAAGATTGCAGGATAGAGTCGTTTTGCCATCACCAGGGTTTGGGCTGGTCACTTGTATCACACGGAGATCTGCATCTCGATTGTTAAAATAAAGAGCAGTTCGAATTGTTCGGAATGCTTCTGACAATCGGCCTTTCGGTTGATAAAAAGTACAGATACTCGGATCAAGATATTTCACGTCTGAATCCTTTTTGATCATTGCAACAGAACGCTTGTCTGGCTGAATGACAGGAATATGCCCAAGAACAGGAATACCAAAAACGGCCAAGATTTCATCAGGTCCTGAGAACCGCTTATCAGAGACATCAATCAATAACCCAATGCCCATTCCAATAATACAACTGAGGACACCGGAAATCGTCATGATCACTGAAAAATCGGGTTTAACTTTTTCACCAGTAGAGGCTTTTGACAAAACTTCAATTTTAATCCCACCCGGATCGTTGACCAGACTGATTTCATCAAGATTTTTTAAAGTAGATTCATACAAGAGTCTGGAATGGGCAATCTCTTTTTTCAAATGTTCGTCCTGAACCAGATAGTTAGACATTTTCTTGGATTTAGCTTGTTCATTTTCAAACTGGACCTGTAATTTTTCTAACGTTTTTTTGCCAACCTCCAGTTGATGAGAAAGGGCTTGAACACCGACTTCCAGAATATCAATATCGGGCTGTGCCGCTAAATCACTGGCTCCACCCTTATTTACAACCAATTTAGATTTCTGTTCTTCCAAATCTTCTTTTATCATTTTTATCTGTATCTGAACTGCTTTAATTTTGGGATGATTGACTCCCAGAGTTTCCAGCATGAGCTTTTCTTGCATTAAAAGATCAAGAAGCCTGCCTCCACCTTTGATATCAATCTTTTTTGCCTGCTCAATACTTTTTTCCACTTCGTTAGCATTAGCCCAATCACTGATAAGAAGTTTTAATGCTTCCCGGTGAGCACCTTCTTCCATCAGGCCTTCAATGGATTCAATTTTTGCAGTGATTTCAGAGTTTTTAACAATCTGTATCGATCGAGCTCTTTCAATTTCTTTCATATAAACTTCATGAACGGTAAGCCCTTCAGATCCTTCTGATCTCCAAAGTAACGGCGACTCATCAAGAAATTTCTTGTATTCCTTGTTCTTTTTTTCAATGTCCTTTTTGAGATCGTCCTTTGCTTTAGTGAGCAACAAAATGGATTCAACGCTTGAAGATTTATAAAGTCTGGAAAGGTAATCACTATAAGAGACGACAATTGCGGATAGAATCACAGCTGCTTCATCAGGATCTTCTGATGTATATCTTAAGACCAATGTATTGGGATCAGGATATCTAATACTGCCAGCTTGCATGGCTCCAAAGTTGCCAAGAATAATTTTAACGAGATTATTTTTATTCTGAAAAACTTTCAGTTTATCCAGGCCCTCTTTTTCAATTGCCTGTAAAATCAGTTTTTCACTTCTCAGGATATTTTTTTGTGTTTCAATTTGTTCTTCGTAGGTAAATTCCTCATGGGCTCCGAATTTACGACTGGATTCTTTTTTCACCAGCAGGATTTTTGAGGTCGATTCATAAATCGGAGTAATCTTGGAATAATACAAATACCCCAAAGTCAGACCGACGCTCAGTACAAGTAGGGTGATCCACTTACTTCGCCACAAAGAACCCAGAATTCCTGAGCCAGTGTCATAGCTTCCTGATTCAGATGGTTGATTCCCTGACCAGTTTGCGTAAGTAGAATTATTATTTTCCATCATAATTTTTTTATCTTGAATTTATATAAATTCGTACCCGGAAAGATGTTGGAATAATCCAACTGAGTTACAGGTAATTCTAAATATTGTTAATAAACGTAAATAAGTACTGCACACAAGGTAAGGTAAGTTATGGGGGGGACACAACTAAAACAATTGGGAATATTTCATTTTTCAGCAATTTGGCATCTTTAATAGCATTTATCCTGACCAGACCCCATATCTTAACCTGATCAACAATAATATTTTAAGCGTTTTTGCCTCAACCGTGTCAAATTTGGATCAGAATAGATCCCACAAATAAGACACTGTTTTATGCCTTCTTCCTTCTCGATCGAGTTTCATTTATGTGTAGCGGGTTAGAGTCTTTAAATAAAGTCTCCACACTATCCAGCGACGCTACAGTTATGCGCAACCTGCACTAATTAACTTGATACTTTTATCTACGAACAAATTTTGAGAAATGCTTAGAAGAAAAGGTATTAAAGGAATCAAAACAGAATATTCCGAAGTCACCTCAAAATACAAATCTAACATGTGCGAATATAGATCATTGTTGAAGCTATACCGTTGAGTCAAAGAAGCCAGTCGTTAATTTACTCAGGACTTTTCCTGCAATTCACGTGACTCAGGAATTTCCGGCGATCGAACGTCTTCGGGCAGATATGAAACCGCATCAATGTCAGGAATATCCTTCCGAGTTTTACGCGTTACCAGAAACATATCACGTTCTGTCAGTTCCCGTAGAACCTTTGCAGGGTTTCCAGCAATCAAAGACCTGGATAAATCATAATTGCCTATCAACACGGAGCCGACAGCAACCACACATAAAGTGGGAACTTCTACTCCGGGAGCAACGCGAATTTCCGAACCGAGGTAACAGTGCGGGCCAATCTCAATTGGACGAGTTCGTTGTCGATTATGAGTCCAGAATGACGAGTTACGACCACCGATAATAGAATTATGGCCTATTGTGATCCGGTCAGTAAAATCGATCCAGTGGCCAGTTGTAATGACTGTCCCAATACCTAAATTCAATGTAGGATCCATCTCATTTACAACATCAGGAGTAAGGATAGAATTCAGCACGTTAAAGCGAAGTATCGAGGCATATCGGCCGATGTTGATGCGATCACCACCGCGAAAGATATTAAAATATCCAATCCGGGTATGCTCACCAATATTAATTTCGGTCACATAATAGAAGAGATTAAAATGGCCAATCCGTACGTGGTGATCAATTTTAAAATTTTTCACACCAACAATCACAACGCCAAAACCAATTTTCACACCCTTGCCTATCTGGTATCCGTACAGATAGCGGTAAACTGGAATTTTTAGAAATGATGGCAAGATAGCAACAAAAAGACTGAAACTCGCTTTCAGTATCCACACGGGCTGAGACTCCTGTAATTAACTCAAAGTTGTTTAACTCAATTTGAAACCCGACAAAATATTAAACAAATGAATGTCTTAATAATATTTAACGCTTCCAATGCTTCTCTCAAATTGAACTTCGTTTCAAAACGACAAGCTATTAATCTGGTGGCCCGGTAGAATAAATAGTTTATTATGAATGAGACAATATAGCGTATAAGCAAATTATCAAGGTTAATCTTGTTTTTTTTTATAAAATAATTTTAACTGGGTTAATCCACGGCTTTCAATGAAAAAATATAAGTTGAACATAATCCTCTTTGAAAATGACGTTCATTAGTGAACAATAATTTCAACCTGTCGGCTCAAGCTGCTCCTCTTTTTTTTTCTTTCGAGCGACGAACCGCACTTTCAAATATTTCTTCTAATTTCGAAACCCAAACGTGTGAAGAATAATTTTTTTCAATCTTTTCCCTACCAGATGATCCCAATTTTTTTCTTAAAGCTGCATCTTCTATCAACAGAGATAACTTGCTAACCCATTCGTCATTTTCATTGGCAAGAAATCCATTAACTCCATCCTGAACGTAGTCTGGTAAAATCCCCATATTGGAAACAACACAGGGAATCCCTGCAGCCATGTACTGTAGAACTTTTCCGTGACATCTCCAGGGAGTCCAACCTTCATTTGGAAATGGACCAAGACCAATATCCATTCCCAGTAAATCTTCCGATTCACTGGCTGCTGACCATTTTACTGATTGAATTTCTAACGGGATATCATCCCATGCAAATTCATCCGTATGGGATATGACAAGCAATTTCAGGTCGTATTTTTTTCCAAGTTCACTCAAGGGCTCTTTTAATAACTTCAGGAACGGGATCGTACTGTGGCTACCTGTCCAACCTAAGGTAATTTTCTCTTGCTGATTATAATCTGTTTTTTGTGGGTACCTCGCCATGTCTACCGTGCTGGGCACAACATCTACAATATCAGAGTGCTTTTTCGCCCAGTCCCCAATTAGTTTGTTACCTGTAATAACGTGATCAGCGTATTTGCAAATCGAAGCTGTTTTACTTTGCCATTTCAGCCTGCTGAAAATGTTGTTGGTCGGACTTTTATAAGGAATCCAAATGGGGTCATCAAAATCATAAACAAGGGGAAGTCCCATACGTGAGACAAGTTTTTCAATAATGTCAGGCCCAATTAAAGTCGCTTCTCTCGGAACGAAAACCACATCAAATTGACGTATTTTACGCAAATAAGTTAATCGCCTGACCATGGCGCGGAACATTTCTGCAGCTTTGCGGATATGTCTGCCACGGGCATGAAGAATGTTGTGCAGCCTTTCATCCTTAAACGGAACAAAAGTGAATTCATATCCAACTTTTTCGAGATACCTGGCCCATTGCTCGATGCGGAATCGTTGCGCAGGCGAGGTATCGTAAAGTGAAGGAGCAAGGACCAACACTTTCATTTTCGATGACCCCCCATTTGAAACTGGTTCATTCTTCTCTGGTCCATTTTATCCTCGTTCAAATTTTTTGAATTCGATTGTCCACTCGACTGACCAAATGAACTGGCTGGTTGTTGTGGAAAACGGCGAACTCTATTTTTACCAAATTTTATCTTCAAATAATCCAAACCAATTCCTGCAAATATTGTCCATATTAATAAGACTTGTGTCCTCAAGCGGTATGCCGTTCCAATATTGCTGATAAAAATGGAATACAAACTCAAAATGCCCACGGTAGTCAGTATCAGCACAAAACTTCCCGGGAGGTTCTTTTTAGAGCCCAGATACATTCCTATTAAAACAACAGGGTAAAGCGCCAGCCATATTGTCGAATCAGGTATCGCCATATTCTGTCTTAAACTCCCCAGATGCCAGGGCATAGGAAGGCATAGGAAACATGCTGTTCCCATAGGCATGAATTTGACCGCTTTCCAGGGAGTCGATATATCTGCTTCAGGAAGGTATCCCGATTTGGCATTTGCCAGATCCGATCGAGATATCTGGATCTGGTGCATTCCTGATTCAAAATCTTCCGGGAAGATTTTCTGGACATCAACCGCATAAGCAACAAGTACCATCAGAACGGCAAAAACGGTAAAGACTCCTAATTGACGGAGAATCATACTGACACGAGCACTGGATGAACGATTTTTTGCATTTCCTAAAAGCGATCCGAACAAAAGTGCAATGGTGACAATGACAGCAAGATATGTCCTTAAACCTGCCAGCAATACAAGGTTTAGAATAACAAGCGTGAGAGATCTTGCACTCCATTTTTTTTGAAGTTTAATTGTGTGTAGTAATGCAAAACTTAAAGATAAAAGGATCAAACCCTCTTTATACAAAGCTCCTGACCAGAATATAAATATAGGCATAAATGTCACAATGTTTGCAGTATATTTAGACGCTCGTTTTGAAGCCCCAAATTCTTTACTGAGCTTATAAATCACAACTGGGGTGTAGGAAGTAATTGAAGCATAAGCAGCCAGGAGCAAGGGAAGAATCCTTAACCCCACAGTCAAAGTATAGAAACAGGCAATCCCCAAGATCATGACAATCGGCTGGTGGGCTTCTGATCCGTGAACGTCCAGCCAGACAGAGGATCGACCGCTCAACCAATCCTGCGTGATGCTGTACCCGATCTCTTCATACCTTCTGGCATCCTGGAACAGGGGCAAGTTGAGCGTCATGAACAACACCCATGCCAGCAAACCTGTGGAGAACCTCAAGGCGAAGCTCCAGTAATATGTTTTTCTAAGAAATATTTCTTCTGGTGTTTTCATAGCTTAACCAGCAGGACCAATCAAATCCTGATACATTTTTCGATATCGAACCCAGCCGACCGTTTCAAGATCAAGTTCTTTACGTGCAACAGCCTTGCAACGTTCAGGAGTATTTTCATCCTCAAGTAATTTCTTCAAATCCCTGATGCAATTTTCAAAAGAAGAATCATCTTCCGGGGAATAAATCACACCTACAGGCAATTCACCATTATCTTTTTTCCCCATAAGCAATTCATCAACATCTCCAATTCCCGGAGTGGAAACGACTGCTATTCCTGAAGCAAGGTATTCTCCAATTTTTGTCGGTGATGTTGCTTTAATTGAAAAGCAGGGTTTAGTAAATGATAAACCTACTATTGACTCTTTGAGTTCTTTCATCAGTTGATCCACGGGAACAAACCCAATATTCACTCGGTTTTCTATCCCATTTTTCCGAACGAGGTGCATCAATTCGCTTGTATCACTCTGGGTCCATACATTCCAGTGCGCATCAGGAATTCCCTTAAGTACTTTAACCATAAACTCAACCATTGGTTTATCGTAGTACCTTCCTCCAAGTTTTCCCACATATACAAACCCATGTTTTGACTGATGAGTCCGTCTATTTCCTCTTGAAGAACTAAATTTTCGTAAATCTGTACAACAGGGAATAATAATAAACGGCTTTCCTTCAATCTCCTCCGGGTACCATCTTTTGAATAACCCCATCGCTTTCTGCGTTAAAACAATTAACCCGTCAGATGCTTTAACAATTTGACGCTCCATTTTTTTAACCGATCGAAAAATATAGCCTCCTTCTTTCCAGGAACCAGCAGCAACATATTCTTCTGCAATCAATCCCCGAACATCAAACAGAATTTTGCAACCTGTCAGTTTTTTCAGGCCAAGTGCAACCATTCCGGGAATATGTGCACGTGCATGGACTAACTGAATCTGATGTTTTTTGATCAGTTTCCGCCCCAACCGAACTCCCATCATGACATCAAATAAAGTTGCAGGAACAGTAGGTCGTTTATGATATTTCAGGTAATGCCATTCGATATTTTTACTGGCTAATTCCTTGCGTAATTTCTCCAGCAACGCTTTGTCACTCAAATCCTTCTCAAATGTCATCAGGTAAATTTGATACCCAACCAGAGCCAATCCTTCCAGATAAGCAACAACCTGAGTTCGAGTTAACGGATCCATCAAGCTTTGATAACAAACATACAAAGTTGATGCTGGCTTATTATTACGTTTCATTAATAAATCGTTCTGTTCTGTTCTGTTCTGTTCTTAGCGGCTCATCATGTCCTTATAAACCTTTTCATACTTTAAAATAACATCCTGAATCCTAAAATTGTCATGCATATGCTGCTTGGCTTTTGCCCCCATGTTTTCTCGAAGTAATTTATTCTCAATTAATCGACTAACAGAATCAACAATTGCATTTGAATCCTTAATGGGAACAAGAAATCCATTCACCCCATGTTCAATCACATCAACCGCCCCTGAAACTTCTGTCATGACAAGAGGTTTCCCCATCCACATAGCTTCACACATAACCTGACTGAATGCTTCTGCAAAAGTAGGTTGAACAACAGCATCAGAAGCTGCCAATAATTCCATTGCGTCAGACCGAAACCCTAAAAGGCGAAAATGCTCTTCTAATTGAGCGTCTTTGATTTCTTTTTCAAACCAACCACGGTCTGGCCCTTCTCCTGCAACAAGCACCAGCACTTCCGGATGCTTTTTACGCAACTCAACCGTAGCCTTGATTAAATAAGAAATTCCTTTTGCATTATTCAATTGGCTCAAATTGCTAACAACAAACCGATCTTCCATGTTAAGTTCTCGACGTAACTCAGCATTTTCTTCCTTGGAGGAAATTTGGTATTTCTTCTCATCAAACCC
>JAJRVU010000320.1 GCA_024277145.1 Planctomycetota bacterium | reverse complement strand
TATCAATTGGATTTGTTGTGCTGACAGAGACATTATTACTGGAAATGCTTTGTGATAAACGATGAGATTGTCATTGATTATATTAACATAATATCGTTCTATGCTGATCATTTACCCTAGTTGAAAGTTCTATACAGCATCATTATCAAACCAGGTTAAGTGCCATTTATCAAAAGAACCTTCACTGAAATGAGGCTCCTTGCCTTTAGGTTCATGTACAAACAATGAAAATGTCTCAGGTGTTTTAAAATAACCACATTTTTTCAAAATCGGACACAACGGGTCGTGCGGATTTAACAGACAGGCGCTCATCTCAACATTCAATTGCATGGCTATCTTATGCACAGCGTTCAGTAACGACTTCCCAGCATCAATTTGGTCAGGGAAGAACAGGATATCGACTAAAGCCAGAACATCAAACCCGTTCATTTCCATACGGCGCAGAACTGCATATCCAGTAACGTCCCCTTCTTCCTTAGTAATCAATATCTGATACTTTACCGCGGAAGAACCCGCGAAACGCCAATTAAGAACAGCAGCATTCCTGAGGGCAGAATAAGGGAAATACCTCTGGACCTTTGCCAGGAATTGATCAATCCTTGAATCGAATTCAGATATCTCGGTTACCTTCAGGTCCCCTTTACCCAAAGACCCTTTTAGTCGGATCAGTTTTTCTACTAAGGAAAGACCGGGCGCCATTACTGCATTTAACAACGTGTTCTTTATGCGATGACGTGCTATATTGGCAAGTTTATATGGTTTAGCATAAACCGGCAAGTCTCCAATTTTGGAAAAACCGAAGGATAAATGTGCTTTCACCACTTTTTCCCGATTACCCAGACTGAAAGCGAAATTGATCCCAAGGTCTTTATAATCCTTGAGGAACTTGAGCTCCATTCGGGGAAATATCAGTTCTTTTCTGTACTCTTCATGTACCATGAGCTGACACAAAAAACCGCCGAGCAGTAATTTTCCGTCTTTCAAAAACTTAAACGGCGCCATGGCATAATGGGCCACAATTGCTCCTTGATCATTTTGAGCGATCAGGACCTGCTTGATTGAGCAGGGATTGCTTTTGATAAGGGAATTCCAAAATGATATATACTCCTCGGTTTCAACGGGCTTGAATTCCTTGATTGCATGACGAAGCCGGACAATGCCGGGCATATCGCCTTCATTAGATTCTCGAATAATATATTTGGCCACTTTTGTTGATTTCTGAAATTACTTGAGCGTTAATAAAAAAAGGACATGAGGCAAGTGCCTGTTCCAGGTTAATGAAAAAAAGAGATAATATAAAAAATGAAAAATTCACGTATATTCAGTATCTTAATCATTCTGCTTCAATGAGTTCGAATAATCCGTAAATCTTGCTAAATACCCAGGCAATTTTATTCTCATTAAAGGCTGCAGCAGGTACCGGCTTGGCGATACAATGAAAGCCATGCTTCCTGGCTGTTTCGAGAGCAAGTTTTATATCAGGCACTCTAAAACAAAGATGGTAAAGGCTTTGCCCTTTGTCCAGAATATTTGTTATGGGGGATTTTTCTGCTATTGGCTCAATCAGTTCAATCCTGAAATTGTGTATATACATGAATGCAACATTGACCCCCTGGACCGGGTCCTCTGTTTTTTCAACACATTCTGCTGCATTGCTTATCGATCTTACAGCAATGCCGGCATGTTCAAATTCAGCATGCTCTCCAAAAAAATTCTTTATATTATCGGAGGGAACCATAATAAGTACAATTATATTAAATTTTATTTATCTACTCAATTTTCTCTCTGAATAACTTCGATTTGATGAGGCAAATCATACTCTTTCGTTAAGTCCCACGTAAAGGAACTGCCGTTTTCATTTAACTGAAAGCCGGATTTTTTACAGAAATCCAGACATGGTTTATTCTTTGGAGTTGGAATATATTCTGCCTTTATGTTCTTTAATCCGAGGCTTCTTGCGTACTGGATAGACATAACCAGCATTGTTTCCTCAACTTTTCTGCCAATAACCCTGCAGCTCAAAATGAAATCAACAATTCGGCACTCATTGTCTTTCACTTCGAGGCTGATAATACCGGTCAACCCGGAATCTCCAAACTTATCGGAAACCCGGAAGATCCAAAACTTATGGTCATCCGCTTTTGCCCAGTCAACTAATTCTTTCTCTGTCATCCTCCTCGTTGTAAGATTCATTTGATTGGTTTTATTTAATAATTGGGCTGTCCTTTGAAGATTAACTTCATTTAATTCTTCTATTTTAATCTTTATTTCGAGGCTCATCAGCCAGTCATCTAATGAACTTAGACTTTTTTTCAACTCATTGCGATGCTGTTCATTTGCATACATCCTTGTTCTTTCAATATCTTCTTTACTGATTGAAGGAGTATCAAAACATCGCAGACCAAGCAATCTGCTTACATACAGCATGCTATCGTCCGGCCATTCCGGGACAAGGACCTCGGATAAGGTATCCCGAACTCTTGCCTGTTCAACCGGATTGTCATCAATAAAAACCGCTGACTGAAGACCCAGATTAAGATCTGAAACCAGATCAACAATGTTTTGCGCCTTGTCCTGCCAGTTAATCTTCCACCCGGCAAAGTCTTTTAATTTAAGGACCATTTCCGGATGATTATTTATTGCTTCTAAAGCAATTGCTTCTTCATTTTTGCTCACTATGCCCAATAAAACACCGCGATTTGTTAATGATTTCAGGGTAAGCTGAAAGTCTGCATATGCTTCGCCGATCGGGTCATGTCCGCCCAAAACAATATTTTCCCAGCCCAGGTCTCCAACAACTCCTCCCCATAATGTATTGTCCAGATCCAGAATGATGATTTTCTTTGAATGGCCCTGTATCCCCCTTAATGCAGATTTTATGTCCTTTACCGCTTCTTTGTACACATCGTTTCCAAAGGCGATCTTCCCTCTATACCACAATCTGGGGTTATGGGCATACTTCCCGGCTGCAGTTATCCACCTCTGAACATCCAGCAAAAAAACATTTGAGCAGTGGTCCAGTTTTTCAGCAAGCCTTAAGTTCATTTGCATGAGGGTGTTTGCTATTCCAATATCCTTTTTCATATCAAGCATGCCAAGGCCTCTGAAATAAGGCGGCAGGGTCCATATTGGAATAAATACGGTCTGCACCTTATCGCAACTATTTGATATGAGTGAGGCAAATTGATCAACTTCCTCAAGGATCTCTTTTATCGACGGATTTTTACAGGCAAGAAGATCATTGAAAGACTTGATAGCAGCATCAGGTCTGGTCCAGATCACGGTGGAATCAAAGCAGCCCTTCCAGTATTCCGCATCTGACTGCATCAAAAGCGGGATCACCTGACCATAGGGAGCGACAGTAGTATCAACTACAGGAATACCTTCATCATTACCCAGGTAACCGGAAAAGATATCAAGATTAAAATCCGATATTAATACACATCTGATTTTTGTTTCATCCAATTGTGTTTTTCTCCAAAATGGAAGCTACATAATCTGCCAGAGTTTTAACGGTCTGAAATGGGTTGCCGTTTTCAAGGGCGGCTGGATCTTCAAGCAAGGTGACGGTTGTTTCAAAACTTTCTTCAATTTTTTGTTCAACAGTT
>JAJRVU010000319.1 GCA_024277145.1 Planctomycetota bacterium | reverse complement strand
TAGTAGGGTCTGCTGTGCAGACCAGACATATTATAACGCAATCTTTCTTGATGGTCTGCACAGCAGACCCTACAGGCATTAAAAATAGTTGTTCTCCATCAAACAACTGCAATCAATCTGAGCCCATCTATGGTTCCTTGTTTTGTATTTTACAAACATTGCTCCATGATTATCAGAATCACTTTATTAAATGATAATGTGTTAAATATATAATTTACAAATTCAGCGGTTGGATCTTTTTGCAATCAACCCTGCAACGTAGCCCCCTTTGAAGCCACTGTCAATATTCACAACAGTCACGTTGGAAGCGCAACTGTTCAACATTCCCAGCAAGGCAGAAATCCCGCCAAAGCTGGCACCATATCCAACACTGGTGGGGACAGCGATGACTGGTGAATCAACCCATCCGCCAACCACACTCGGAAGTGCGCCTTCCATTCCTGCAATCACAACAACTGCATCACAATTTTGAATGACATCCAGATGTTCTCCCAGCCGATGAGGTCCTGCCACTCCAACATCACAAATTGTTTTCACCTCGCAATGCATCCATTTTAATGTTTCGATGGCTTCTTCTGCGATGGGAAGGTCACTTGTTCCTGCGGTAATGACTGCAATGATTCCCTGTTTTTTTTCTTCGGCTTGATTTTCGATCCGAATTGTACGGGCTATTTGATTATGAATTGCGGAAGGATATGTCTTGCAAACCTGCTCTGCCTGTTCAGGAGAAACCCGGGTGGCCAGAATATTTTCCTTTCTGGAGTTGAGAATCTCAATAATTTCAAGAATCGCCTGAGTTGTTTTCCCTTCCGCATAGATCACTTCCGGGAATCCGCACCTTTTTTTACGGTCGATATCAACCTGGGCGGCTTCGGTGCTCACTGTTTTTTCAGAACCGGTTCCTATTTTTGTAAGAGCATCCTCAACAGAGAGATTTCCCTGTTGTAATTCTGTTAAAAGATATCTAATCTGTTGGGAATCCATAATAAAGCTTTGAATCAATTCTAAAGTTTATGAAGTTAAGAGATTATAAAGTTAATCATACAATCAAATCAGGATGACTTAATTGTACTGAACTATTATGGAATCCGGTACTCTCCTTTATCAACAAATCATTTTGAAAAAATTAGTAGGGTCGAATGTCCGCTCAAAAATTTGAAAAAAGAAGAGCAAAAGTCATCAGGCAATTTCGTCAGCATGAAGTGGACGGGCTTCTGGTTACCAATGAAAAAAATGTTTCCTACCTGACAGGTTTTTCAGGGGAAGACAGCTACCTGTTATTAAATAAAAAACAGGCTGTACTGCTTAGTGACAGTCGTTTTACAACGCAGATAGAGGAAGAATGCCCTGATCTGAAAACCTGTATTCGTGGTCCACGACAAAACATGTCTGGCATGATTTCCCAATTGGTGAATCAATCAGAAACTTCTAATCTGGCAATCGAAAGTTCGAGCATGACTGTACAGGCATTGGAAGGCCTGAAATCCGTTTTAAAGAATACTCACCTGAAACCGGTCTCTGAAATGGTGGAAAATATTCGCCTGATTAAAGATCGGGAAGAAATTTCAAAAATTAAGGAAGCAGTCGTTCAGGCGGAAAGAGGCTTCGAATCGATGAAAGCTTCCCTGATTGGAACCGATACAGAATTACAGGTAGCACATCAGCTTGAACATTGGATGCGCCGATTTGGGGCCTCTGGAAACAGTTTTTCACCCATAATTGCAGTAGGCGAACGTTCAGCACTTCCTCATGCCCGGCCAACTTATGGATTAATTTCCGGATCCGGATTTTTGCTGGTTGACTGGGGGGCTGATCATGAGTCAGGATATAAAAGTGACCTCACCCGGATGATAGTGACAGGGAAGGTTTCGTCGAAACTCGAGAAGGTATATAGACTTGTGTTAAAAGCTAATGAAAAGGCCATCCAAGCAGTTCGGGCGGGGGTCCGGTGCTGTGATGTCGATTCTGTTGCCCGGAAAATCATTGAAAATGGAGGATATGGCAAGAAATTCGGCCATGGGCTTGGTCATGGGCTCGGGCTGGACGTTCATGAGGGGCCGAGAGTTGGTCCGACGTCCGAAACGGTGCTTGAACCGGGGATGATTATAACGATTGAGCCTGGTATTTACCTTCCGGGATGGGGGGGAGTCAGGATAGAAGATGACATTCTTGTCACTAAAGAGGGGTACGAGGTATTAAGTTCCATACCCAAAGGCTGGGACACTGTTAGAATTGGCATTTAAACGTTATTCTATCATCGAACTAGACAATGTCTAAAAATGAAGTAGAACGTGGTGCACTGTATCCATAGTCGGGATAACACTTAAACCTTCTATATCATTTATAGAAGCGCACTAATACAGCATATTTAAGGGCAGTGCTGGTGCATAAAACAATAGATCAAATGATTCTGTGAAATCGGTTTACAGGGTTTGAAAATATCTCTGCTGGAATTCAGCTTGAAAGACAGAAAACAATGTCAGAAGAATCAAAAAAAGAGGAGCCTTTCGATTTGGATCGGCTGAAGAATTTGATTGAACTCATGGAAAAGCACGGATTAACCCAGGTTGATCTTCGTCATGGAAATGAACGTTGGCAATTACAACGCGGACCGCAAGAGGTCATGCAAGTGATGCCAACTGCAGCCATCCCGGCACCAGTTGCCCCGGCAGCAACTGCACCTGTTCCAACAGAAGCAGCACCAGCTGTTCCTGATGATGGGTCCATTGAAATTACGAGTCCGACTGTAGGGACATTCTATAATGCTCCCAGTCCTGATGAACCTGATTTTGTGAGTGTCGGTTCCAAAGTGAAACCAGATACCATCGTCTGCATTGTGGAAGCGATGAAAGTCTTTAATCAAATTCCTGCAGAAGTTTCAGGTGAGATTATTAAAGTTCTGGTCAAAAACGGAGATCCCGTTGAATATGGTCAACCTCTTTTCAAGGTGAAACCTGTTTAACAATAAATAGTCATTCAGTATTAAACAGGGACAGGGTTGTTGCTTCATCAAGTGCATCGTTTTCCAGACTGGAAACATCCCTGTTTGATTTGTTCTGATTGGCTTTTTGGTCTGTCATAAATTATCAATAAAATTTCTGTCGAAAAGATTGAAATGTTTCAACGAATACTAATTGCTAATCGGGGTGAAATTGCCCTGCGAATCATTCGTGCCTGTCGAGAGATGGGGATCGAAACGGTTGCAGTATATAGTGAAGCTGACCGAGGTGCTCACTATCTTGATTTAGCAACGGAAGCTTATTGTATCGGTCCTCCCCCGGCATCTGATAGTTACCTGTTAATCAATAACATTATCAGTTGTGCTGAAATTGGAAACGTACAAGCCATTCATCCCGGATATGGTTTTCTTGCAGAGAATGCTCATTTTGCAGAAGTTTGCAGAAGCTGCAACATCGAATTTATTGGCCCGGACCATGAAGCAATGGCCAAACTGGGTGATAAAGTCAGTGCTCGCCAGATTGCAATTGATGCTAAGGTGAATGTCGTTCCGGGAAGCGATGGCCTTGTGACTGATGAAAATGAAGCAGTCAAACTTGCGAATAAAATCGGTTATCCAATCATCATCAAAGCAACCGCGGGTGGTGGTGGAAAAGGGATGCGCGTTGCAAGGAATGACATCAACCTGAAATCAGGATTAAAATCTGCTGCTTTGGAAGCGGAAAAATCATTCGGTAATGCTGGTGTATATATTGAAAAATATGTTGAAAACCCTCGCCACGTTGAAGTTCAACTTTTAGCAGATAATCACGGCAAGGTACTACACCTCTGGGAACGTGATTGTTCCCTTCAAAGAAGACACCAGAAACTGGTGGAAGAAAGTCCTGCTCCTAATTTGCCGAAAGCTGTACGTGAAGATATGTGCAAAGCTGCTGTTCGGTTAGCCAAAACTGCAGGGTACACAAATGCGGGAACAGTTGAATTCATTGTTGATAAAGATAACAAATACTACTTTATTGAAGTGAATGCCCGTATTCAGGTTGAACATCCTGTTTCTGAAATGATAACTGGGATTGATTTGATTCAGGAACAAATTAAAATTGCAGCGGGTGAGAAGCTCGAACTGAAACAGAGATCAATTCCTTGCAATGGCGTTGCAATGGAATTAAGAATTAATGCAGAAGATCCTGATAACGGATTTTTTGCAAGCCCCGGAACAATTACAGAGTTAAGAGTTCCCGGCGGTTTGGGTGTCCGTTTTGATTCGCATGTCCATGCAGGATATACAATCTCTCCCTATTACGATTCTTTAATTGGTAAACTGATTGTTCATGCAGATACGCGTGAAGAAGCACTCGCCCGAATGAGGCGTGCAATCGATGAATTCCATGTGGAAGGAATTAAAACAACACTTCCATTGGCGAAAAAGATTTTTAATAACTCCATGTTCATCTCGGCTGAAGTGGATACAACATTTATCGAAAGAACATGGTGTTAACGGCTTCTTTCTCATCTTCCTGTTCAAAAGTTGATAATGAGAACCGAAAATACAAAGTCCCTCAACACTGTTCCTGCTAATGACCTGAAAAAAATATTCAGGATGGCGGTATTAATCCTTGAGGTGACAACTGGGAATTCAAACTCAATTTAGAATTTTGATTTCCCGCTTTATTCTGCTCTCAGAAAAAAGCACTCTGACATGCAGGTCATGATGATGGCAGAATTCGTGTCAGATTTTTTATTACAATTTATTAATATCGATTATCCTTTAACAGAAATAAGACAGGTTTAAAAATGAAAGTTGGAATTTTAACTGGCGGTGGTGATTGCCCTGGTTTGAATCCGGTCATCAGAGCCATCGTTCGGTCGGTTCATAATGCAGGTGGACATACCATTGGCTTCTTGGAAGGTTGGCGAGGAGCTATTGAAGGGAATTTTGAAGAACTGACTCCTGATGGAACCGATGGCATTATCAGCAAAGGGGGAACCATTCTCGGTTCTTCTCGTACTAATCCTTACAAAAATGAAAAAGATGTTGATACGCTTATCGAAACCTACAACAGACTCGGACTGGACACCCTGATTGCAATTGGTGGTGATGACACGCTAGGCGTTGCCAGCAAACTGTATAGTGAGCGTGGACTCAATACCATTGGTGTTCCGAAAACAATTGATAACGATCTCAGTTCAACCGATGTGACATTCGGTTTTGATACTTGCATTAATATTGTGATGGAAGCGGTTGACCGTTTGAGAACAACAGCAGAATCTCACAGGCGGGTTGTTGTGATTGAAACAATGGGTCGTCATGCTGGTTGGATTGCCTGCTATTCAGGAATTGCAACTGCTGCTGACTTTACGTTGGTACCGGAAGTGGAAGTTGATTTCGAAAAGATGTGCAACCTTTTAACCGAACGACGCAAGAACGGGAAAAAATACGGCATTGTTGTTGTCAGTGAAGGAGCAAAGCTTTCCAATGATGATGAATTCATCACCAAAGATGCAGAGGTTGATGACTTCGGCCATGTTTCTTTAGGAGGCATTGGTGACCATGTTGCAAATGTGATTGAAGAGCGAACCGGTTTTGAAACCCGTTGCGTTACCCTGGGGCACCTCCAGCGAGGGGGAACTCCAAGTGCTTATGACCGTGTTCTGGGAACAAGGTTGGGAATTCATGCAGGACGACTTGCCAAAGATAAAAACTTTGGAAAAATGGTTGCATTGCGAGGAACAGAAATTGTTGCAGTCCCGCTGAAAGATGCGGTTACTACCATGCGGGAACTGACTCCAGCCATCCTTTCTGAACTGGAAGAATTCTACACTTCTTAAGATTAACGAAGTTTATATTCGATCGAATAAGCCGGCGGGGAATGATTTTCCCTGACTGGTTTTTTTGTTCAGTAATATTTGAGGCCTGATCTTCTCTCATGGGAACTACTCTTCACAAAAACAGGGCGATCTGCTAATAAAAGGCTTCAGGATAACTCAGGGGCTTTTGTGATAATACGTAAGTCTATTGACCGTAATAGATTTGGGTTCGCAAGCCTTCTGTTTTCGTACGATTATTATGCTTAATTGACCGAATTTCAGCTTGTTCACGGAAGAAAAACGTTGGCCGAATCAGGTAGTTCATCTTCAGAATATGACAATGATGAAGAGCGTCCCAGAAGGCGCAGGCGCTCGACGTACCGACGACGAACAACCAGCAAACGACGATATCCCAATCGAGATAACGATGACGATTCCGAAGAAAATGAAATAGAAAATAGCGACCAGGAACAGGATTCTGACAATGAAGAAAAACGCACCAGAAAACGCAGGCGCTCAACGTACCAACGACGAACCACCAGCAAACGACGATACCCCAATCGAGATAACGATGATGATTCCGAAGAAAATGAAATAGAAAATAGCGATCAGGAACAGGATTCTGACAATGAAGAAGAACGCACCAGAAAACGCAGGCGTTCAACGTACCAACGACGAACCACCAGCAAACGACGATATTCCAATCGGGATAACGACGATGACTCGGAACGATACCGTTTAAGAGATCAGCAGTCTTCAGATAACCAGGATGAAGATGACGAAAATGAACGGAGTTCCTCAGGGAGTGGTTCTTCACGAAGCGGTAGGTCTTCGCAAAGCAGCAGTTCATCTTCAGGCAATCGTTCATCCAGTGGTCGGTATTCATCAGGAAACCGTTCGTCAGGATCAGGAAACCGTTCAAGGAGTTCCAGTTCATCACGGAGCAGTCAATCATCAGGAAGCAATCGTTCTCGAAGCAGCCGATCAAGTAATCATTCAAGCAGAAGCCGATCAGGTTCTGGAAAACGTTCTTATTCAAGACGATCCCGGTTCGGTTCCCGACTCTTTTCCCAGCGTAGAAGAACTCGTGAACAAATTCGGCTGGAACGAAGCAAAAGAACAAGAATTGGCAATACCTGGCGCGGTGAATGGCTGCAAATTAAAAGAGTGATGTGGAGAATGAATCGGTATCTGGAAAACCGATATTATCCAGATGAAAACTCAAACGAACATCAGGAAGATAATCAAAGTCAGCAGAATTACTCTTCAAGCAGCCAGAGCTTAACATCAAATCGAAATCTTGGCTCTTCAGGGAATCAGGAATCAGATTCTCGCGTTCGCCTGTATCAGGATGATCAAAGAGCTCAAGTTTACGGAAGTCGGACAACACGTAAAAATCAGACGGGCAGGCGTAAAGCTATCGCAGTGAGTTCAGGTCGAACATCACGTAAAAATTCAGATAATGCAATCTGGAAATTGGCTGCAACCACTGGAAGCATTGGACTGGCTTTACTTCTTCTATTGAACCTGATGCCCACGCAGGCGAAACAGATGCCGTCGCCAATTGCTTCTGTTGATGTCATTGATACAAGAACCACTTTGCGCGAAAATAAGCCGAAATCGGAAGACGACCTGATTCATTACGAAATTGTATTAGTCGAATCCTTTGAATTTCCTGAAGTCGCATTACTCCCTGAAAAACCGGAACCGGAGCCAGAAATTGAAACGGAACTGGCTATTATTCCGGAGTTTGCACCAGAGCCGATCATCGAAATTGTGGAATCCGATCCTTATGAATTAATCGAAGAAGAACCGGAACCTGAAGAAGAGATGACTGTGATTGCGGAAGAGCCTGAATTTCAACTTGATCTGTTGCGTATTCCACTCACAAAAGAATTTGCTAAATATCTTGACCCGCCGGAAGAAACAGAATTGTTTGTCGTTACTTCTCAATTCAATTCAGAAACGGATGGCATTGCGAATTCAGAATACGATCAAATTGAAGGCAATTCCGTCAATGAAAACCGACCGGCTGAATACATTAACGACAACAACTGGAATCAATATACAACTGTTACAAATAAAGATTACGATGAAGTTCAAAGCTATGAAGGTCAGGAAATTCCTGAATCCCTAATTCGTCCAGAAGACCATGTTCCCAGTCGATACAGAAATTCCAACTCCATTTCTGATCTTGATCATTCAATTAATATTGAGATCGAGAAAAAATATCCCCAGCTGCAGGCACTCGGAGAAACACAGGAATACGTTATCCTCCTGAAAAATCTTTCCAATCAGGCAATTGATGAAATTAATGTCTCCGAATTTATTCCCGATGGAATGCAGGTGATCGATGTTGAGCCGGCTGCATCGTTTGAAGACAATGAACTAAGCTGGAAATTCATTGATGTGAAAGCTGGGTCTGTTCAAAAGATTCAGATTCAGGTTAAAATGGAAAAAAAAGGCCTGATTCAATCAGTCGCATATGTTCAACCTGTTGTTGCGATTGCTTCAGAATCGGTTGTTCAAACATTTCGCCCCCGGCTTCAATTGACAATGCTCATGCCGAAAGCAGTACCAACGGGTGAACGATATCCCGTTCGTTATCGCGTGACCAATCTAAGCGAGGAAGATGTCGATGATTTGGTTTTACTCACCGATCTTCCTGACGAAATTGATCATCGGCATGGAAGAAAACTGAAATACGATATTGGAACACTCAAAGCGGGAGAAAAAAGGGATATTACTTTGCAGGCTGTTGCAGAGACCCCGGGCCAAGGAATTCAGACTGCTTCCTTGAAATCCAGTTATGGAGACAGTTCATCTGTCCAGAAGAGTGTTCAAGTCATTGCTTCTTCCCGGAGGCCACGTCGCCGAATCAGGCAGGCTTCTCCTGTTGAAGATTGCAGCTGCTGGAAAATCTCATACCTGCCTTAGAGTGGATGATTCTTTTTTTAACGGAATTAAGTCTTAAATTCGTAGGTCAGGCTGTAGCCTGACGAATAACGATGTTGAAAAATAATAGCGAGATCGGGTTCTGTTAATAAAATCATAGCCTGATGTTGCAATTCATGATAATATTATACCATGCCTAATTATATCCGTTCATTCATACCGGGAGGAACTTTCTTTTTTACCGTTGTGACCAATCAGCGTGCTTCTTTGTTTAGTAATATGATAGCGAGGAGCCTGCTTGGGAATGTTCTTCGCGATTGTCAACAAAAATGGCCATTTGAAATTAATGCGATTGTATTGCTTCCTGACCACCTGCATGCTATCTGGTCCTTACCTCAAGGTGATATTGATTTTTCCAAGCGATGGTCGTGGGTGAAGAAATATTTTACGCAATACTGGCTTGAAACCGGTGCGGTTGAGGCAAAGATATCAACTGCTCGTCGATCAGAAAAAAGACGAGGTATCTGGCAACCCAGATTTTGGGAGCATGCAATCCTGGACGAAAATGATTTCGAAAGACATTTTGATTATATCCATTACAACCCGGTAAAGCATGGATATGTCAATTGCCCGCATGAATGGAAGTATTCCAGTTTTCATCGTTGGGTTAAAAAAGGAGTTTACTCCAGGGATTGGGCATGCAGAGAGCAAGAAAAACAAACAATGAATTTTAATGACATAAATCAATCCGTTGGTGAATAAAAACATGCGTCAGGCTACAGCCTGACCTACTACCCTTTCTATGTATAAATGTCACCTAGTTCAGAGTGAATAGCACGCCAACGAGCGTGCCATTTGCAAATTGATGCATGACATTTAAAGCTCGACAGAGCACTACACATTTCAGTCCTGCCTTAGAGCGGACGATTCTTTTTTTAACGGAATCGGAAATTTCTATCCCTTTTTCAGAGCAGACAATCTTAACTGCTCATCAGAAAATTCCTGCAATTGTGACCACTCAGTTGAATTTAGAAACCCTCGTTGTTTTTTTAGCCAAAAAGGAATGCAAATCACATGTAATACGATTAATGACACAACAATGCCAAATGATAATGATGAAGCAGGTGTGGTTATTATGCCTATTGGAATGGCAAAGGTGAACGCACACCAAAAACCATAGAGCATTGCACGCTTTGTCATCTCATTTTTTTCGGATTTCGTCATGTGAGCATATCTGTTTTTTTCCTCTTTTGATTGAAAAGGAAACCATGTATTCCAGCTCGGCGAATTTTCGGGAATAATATTGTCCGGCTCTGGTTCTTCCGGCTTATTCTTTTGGTCTAAAAGATAAAAAAGCATCCATAAAAGGCTACATGTCAGGTTAAGGTAACCAAGAATATCTGTTATTCCTCGCAGGTTTTCTATATCGAATCGTTTAATAACCACAAACAGGAAAGATCCCAATAGAAGCAGGACAAGAAAGCAATTTGAAATTGTTTTCAGGTTCAAGTATTTCATTTTCCAAACCTTGATTTTATTTAAGCTAAGTAATTTGCCTTTTCATTCTATGCTTTTTAGCGTCAAAGTAACAAGAACAATAAAGCTTCACTTCATAATTCTTACCCAACATAAATAATGGTGATGAATTGCAGAAGAAATCTCTCTCACTTGATTGAATGCCCATCCTCCTTTTGACTAAAACATGGTGTCAGTGTAAGTTATTTAACTAACCCCCTTTTACTCTAATAAGGGTGAACTGGGCAGGTTTCAATGACATTGTGTGGACAGACAGCATGAAACGATTTGTGATCAATTCTGATCGAACTTTCGGAACAGCGACATTTTTCAAATCGTAATGATCTGCAATCAACTTCAAACTGTTGTACCCTCGATCGTACAAATAGAGTTTACCCGACAGAATATTCGGTCTCCACCATTTCCAGACATTGTCTAGCCGGGGAAGACTTTGCATTGAGTCAGGAAGTTAGCTGTGATTCTTTGAACACGTGGATCAACTCCATGCGGTCTTCCATGATGAACAAACGGAAGAATGAATCCTGGAGGGTTGGACAATCCCATTGACCAGAAAATGGTGGATGCATTAAACACCCAGTTCCCTTTCGGACCGGGGTAAACTGTTGCGGTCCAGTGGGCCTGTTTTCCTGCACTGTTTGTTGAATGTCCTTCTGCGACAACTTCCAATCCTTTAATGGGCGCAGGGTCTCCATGAAATTCCCAGCCAACCAGTCCGGGAATGGAATCTCCTTTTTTCATTCCGGTTCCTTTCAAAATCCAATGTTTTGGTTGAGAAACAGTCCAGTTATCCGAACCATTAAACGGGTTGATGGTTCGAGCGCCGATTAAATTCCGTTCATTAGGTCCATCGAGATCAAAAGGGCCGAATTTGTTTTTAATTTCGGCTTCGGAGAGGCCACCGTATCTTCCCGCACGATTAAAAGCACGGTTTGGCTGTCCTTTAGAATTTGAAACATAGGGAGCCACAAAGCAGCAGGTATTGCCAGAAAGAAAGGCAACATTCAAACCTCCCTGAACCGCTTTCATCATGTTCTGGTACATCTCCAGACTCCAGTATTCATCATGACCAACAGATAGAAATGTTTTCACGCGCATTAACCCGTCCGGGTCATTATGCGTGTCCAGATTGGAACAATAGGTGACATCATACCCATGTTTTTCGAGCCAGAACGCAAGAGGAAATTCCCATAATAAAAATTCGCCAGAACCGAAAGACAAAGCATGGTCCACCACCTGTGGATATTTTGCATACGGTCGATCAAAGCTGACCCGTGTTGTGCCGTTGAGCGAGTTCCGGGGAGGATCAGAGTCGTACAAGGAATAATTATGAGGCCACTTGTTATAAGCCTGCCAGGTGTTATCACTGCATTGAAACATGACATCTGCTTTACGGTCATCGCGCACAATGAATATGACGTAGCTTTGAAAACGGTGTGCATCACAGGAAAGTTTTCCAAGATAAACGCCACTGACCCAATCTTCTGGAATGGTAATTTCCGTTGTTTTTTCCCATTGGCATTCCCGGATTCGATTCTCTCCAATTTCAGATTCAGGTTGCGGTTTAACAGGGAACGGACCGAGCGTTGATATTTTTCTTCCACCATCACCTCCATAATAGCCAAGGCGAAACAATTCAATTTTTACCGATGCTGGAACGTTAGTGCTGATATGAAATGCAATCGATTGCCCTGCTTTGACACTTTGTTCAGAACAATACCCTTCAATATGTTTGGTACGATTATTCTCTTTGTTGTCAGGACGGACAAAAGTAAGTTGCCAGTCTCTTGTTCCCTTTTTTTTGTTTTCCTTTGCAATGGTTTGAGAAACTTTCCCCCCGGAAGCTGCTTTTAAAGGAAAGTGTTCAGCCAATGTTCCTGAAACACCTGCAAGAGCTGCTGCTTTTAAAAGATCTCGCCGTTCAATATTTTTTGGGGCAATGTTCTTAGAAGCAGGATTCTCTGAAGGTTTATTAAATTTCTTTTCAGTCATGATATTTTTCTCTCAGTGATTAACTTCTTGAGTTATTTAGAATCCCGGTTGCCTTCATGAGTCCGTGCCTTCTTGAATTCGTGCCAGTACGATATCAACCAATTGTGGGTGACGGGATAATGGTTTGCAAAGTTGAACATTGATCTCAGGGTGTTTTTCCAGAAATTGTGTTTGATAATCTATCATATCTTTCACAGCATGAGCCCCTGCAGAAAGAAAATAGGGCATCATTAGAATCTCTGTAGCTCCTTTTTCAAGACATTGAGAAAACCCCTCCATAATGTCTGGTTCCGCCAGTTCAAGGTAGCAGTATTCAATAATCGGGTATTCCCCACGGGATTCCAGTTCTTCAGCCAGCAGTGGTAAATCTTCATTGGCATCCTGTTTTCTGCTTCCATGAGCAATCAACAAAACGGCTTTTTTCTGTTGCATGAAGGTATTTTCCTGTTGGATTGGTAAACTGTTCCCGTACTCCATTACAAACCGGAACGATCTATATATCAATAAAAAACGGACATTTAGTTTCTGTTTCCACCGGGATACTTTATAATCACGTATTCATTTATTTACTAATGGCAGTGGCTTCGGATACGCATGAATTGATTGCGTTCCATTTCTGAATACTTAATTCAAACTGAATCAAAGCATGGATCCTGAAAAAATCGGACCTTATAACGTTATACGAAAAATCGGCGAGGGCGGTATGGGTACAGTTTACTATGGGCGCCACGAAGAGACCGATAAAGAGGCAGCCATTAAAATTCTGCCCGCTTCGCTTTCCAGAGAATCTGGATTTATTGCGAGATTTGCAAGAGAAATTGACGCATTAAGGCAGCTTTCCAATCCGAATGTGATTGAACCCTTTGAAAGTGGTGTTGATGGCGATACGTATTATTATGCAATGGAATACATTAACGGTGAAACGCTAATGTCCAAACTTCGTCGGGAAAAAAGAATTCCCTGGCGAGAGGCGATTGAGATTGCCCTTCCGGTCTGCTCTGCTTTAAAAGCGGCTCATGATGCTGGGATCATTCATCGTGATTTAAAACCGTCCAACCTCATGCTGGGAAAAGATGGAGAGGTAAAACTGACTGACTTCGGGGTGGCGCAGGTTTTTGCAGGAACCCGACTGACTGCAACAGGTGGTGTCATCGGTACCGCGGAGTACATGTCGCCTGAACAGGCACAGGGAAAAAGAGCAACCAAAAAAAGTGATCTTTATTCGCTTGGGGCGCTTTTATATGTGATGGTCACAGGTAGGCCTCCCTTCACTGGAAAAACAACTCTGGACGTGATTCAAAAACAGAAATACGGCCTGTTTGATCGACCGAGTAAGTTTGTTGATAACATCCCACACTGGCTTGAAGATGTGATCATTCAATTGTTGGATAAAGAACCCGATAAAAGACATGCGGATGCTTATGTTCTTTCACGAAGACTCAAAGAGATTCCCAAGCTGGTTGATTACTCTCAGGAAGATTCGATCATCGCAGGGGATACCTATGATGGCTCTGCTCCGACTGTTTCCATTTCAGAGGATGGCAGTATTGGAACAGAAAAATACAACGATGAAAATCTGGAAGAGGTGAGGGGAGCAGGTTCCGGTACAATCATGCGGAACCTTGTTCGAGAGGAAATCAGGCATTCTCAAAATGCAGGGCTTGTTGGTAGTTTTCTAAATAACATCTGGGTGCTCCTGATCATGCTCGGATTGGTAATTTATGGCGGGTTTTATTTTATTGGTCAGAAAAAACTTTCTCCCGAAGAAATGTTTCAAGCGGGCGAAAAACTGTTACAAAATGAAGAAGGTTCAGTTTGGCTCCGAGCGGAACGAGAATATTTTATTCCGTTATTAGAGAATGACCCGGAAGAATGGGAAGAAAAAGTGAATCCCTACCTGCAGAAAATTGAGTTTTACCGATGGAAAAAAGAACTTGGCTGGTCTCGTGTTAAAAAAAGAAAATTCATTCCTGAATCAGACCCGGAACGATTCCTGTTTGAAGCAGATCGGCTTTTCTCTGCCGGTGAATATGCCAAAGCAGAACAGAAACTGCTATCATTGAAACATCTTCTCGTCTTAAAAGCTGAAAATACTCGCTTCCTCAAATTAACAAACCAACTCCTTGAAGAAACGAAAACAAAAAGAAAAGAGTCTAACCATTCTTATAACCTGCTGGATGAAGGACTGGCAGAAGCGGAGAAACTAAATAAAGAAGGAAAAATCAAGGAAGCAAAAAATATCTGGAAAAGCATTATCATTCTATATGAAGGTGATCCTGCAGCTTACAAGAAAGTTCAACTGGCAAAGAAAGCACTTATCAACAGGTAATATTAAAACATGACAAAATCTAATATCAATTTAAAAGAATACATTCGAACCATTCCTGATTTTCCCAAACCGGGAATTAAATTCCGTGATATCACACCATTGCTATCAGAACCGGAAGTCTTTCAGGAAGTCATTGACAGGATGGCTGAACATTTCAAAGATAAACATGTCGATGCAATTCTCTCTGCAGAAGCTCGGGGATTTATTTTTGCAGCTCCTCTTGCACTCGAGTTGAAAGCCCAGTTCATTCCTATCAGGAAACCGGGAAAACTTCCATTCGATACCCATTCTTTCCATTACGAATTGGAGTATGGAAGTGACTCGCTTGAAATGCACACCGATGCAATCCAGCGAGGAGACCGAGTTCTGATG
>JAJRVU010000318.1 GCA_024277145.1 Planctomycetota bacterium | reverse complement strand
GCAACCAGTAATGTTCTGTCTTCCAACTGTTCAACGGCTGATCCAATTGCAACCACTTCTGTAGTTTGAAATTGATTACGACGTTCGTTACGACGACGGCATCCCCGTTTCATAATTCCAAGTAAAGAGGATATTCCTGTGAACTTTTGTTTTTTTTGTGAGGCGCGACGGATCATGGTGCTCTCTTTAATTTTAAATTGAATTTTTAAAATGGAATAAATATATTAATTTTATAAGTTCGTCCATGATACTGAGCTGTTTCAAGTTCACATAAATCGGAGACCAGCATCTCTTATTCTCAGGAACTCAAATCAACAGTCAAATATTATTGAAATGATCATTCTGAATCAGAATAAAATGTAAATAAATCTGCAGGGTTTCAGGGGCATACATTACTGACGCAAACTTCCTGAAATAAAGCTGCTTCTAAGATTGTTTCCATTCTGGGTAACAGTTGTCAAGCAGTAACTTCTTTTCTTTAAAGAGATTTTGAGTGAGTGCTAAATTTGTAATTTTAAGGGGTTGCCAGAGGTACTTTCGATGTACAGAGGTTTCGCCATAGATTGTTTAAATATCTTGACATCGACTGATCGTTCTTACAGTACTATTAAAACAAAATGTTTTCATATTCTGTACAGCAGCGTACCAAAAGCGGTAAATAATATTCATACAGGGTTCAATTGTTCAGTCGGCTGGGATTGATTGCTTTTGAACACTAATAGATTTAGACTGATTTATATGTTGCCAGATTCTTAACTCAATTACCTTTAAGGGTTATTGATTCTGAGTAATACTGGTGGTCATACAGCCACTATGGCAATATGTGAAAACATAATAGACAATGGAATCCGATACTGCATTGTTTATACTCGGGCAGCAAAAAAAATTATCATACCTCCATTTAGGCATTATTTGCTTTGAATCTTTCTTCAAAGGGAAATCAGTCTCAATGCATTTCCTCAATTTAATCAGGTCCAATATGTCATTCCTCAACACGGTTAAAAAATTTGCTTTTTTTTCTGCAGTCCTAAGCTGCTTCCTTTTTGTGGCAAAGCTCTCTGCAGAAGATTGGCCAACATACCAGCATGATAATTCCAGAAGTGGGCAAACTTCAGAAACACTTTCTGCAGTTTTAAAACAATCGTGGGTTTATCAATCACTTCATCCGCCTCAGTTGGCCTGGCCGGGGCCTGCAAAATTGGATGGCTGGAACAAAGTTTATAACCTGAAAGACCGAATGGTTTTTGATAAAGCGTTTCAGGTTTCTATTTCGGGCGATTCTGTTTTCTTTGGATCATCAATTGATGACACTGTGAAATGTGTTGATTCTCAAACAGGAAAACTCCGTTGGCAGTTTGTGACCGAAGGTCCTGTTCGACTGGCACCAGGAATCGTGGGTGATCAAATTTATTTTGGAAGTGATGATGGACTTGTTTACTGCTTGAATTCAAAAGATGGTTCTCTTATCTGGAAACATCGTCCCGGTAAAACTGACATCAGGGTTTCTGGAAATGGACGAGTCGTTTCTTTATGGGCAATACGGACCGGCGTAGTCGTCGTTGATGATATTGCTTATGCCTGTGCTGGTGTTTTTCCTGCAGAAACGGTTTATCTGGTGGCGATGGATGCAAAAACAGGTAAGGAACTTTGGAAAACCGGAATGAAAGATTTTCCTGCACAAGGTTATATTCTTGCATCGCAATCCAATATTTATGTGACAACCGGAAGAAGCCAGCCTTTGGTCTTTGAAAGAAAAACGGGCAAAAGGCTTTACCAGGTAAGTGGCGGTTCCACCGGAGGAACATATGCCTTGCTGGTAGGAGATCAAATCATGTTTGGTCCGGGCAAAACAGGACGGATGGCGCTCTTCGGAAAAAAACAGAAAGACCATCTCGCAACGTTTGATGGCAATCACATGATCATCAAACAGAATATGTCTTATCTACATACAGATACTGATCTCTCTGCACTCGACCGGGATCGGTACGTTGACCTTTACGGAAAAAGACAGAAAAAACTTGCAGAACGAAAAAACATATCGAACAAAATCAGAAAAGAAAAACCAAAAAAGAAGGAACTCAAAACACTTCAAGCCAAAATGAATGAACTTGGGAAAGAGATTGATTCCCTCACTTCGGAAATTGGGAAATGCATTTTATGGAAAGCGCCTTGCACACAACCTCATACCCTGATTCTTGCAGGAGATAAACTTTATGCAGGCGGGAATAATGAATTTGCAGTTTACAGTGTGAATAAAGGTAAAAAACTTTGGCAGCAAAGCGTCAAAGGAAAAGTGTTCGGGCTGGCCATTGCAAACGGAAATCTGTTTGTAAGTACTGATGAAGGATTGATCTACTGCTATTCTTCCACCGGAAAAGAATCTGCAAAACCAGTTAATCAGCCTCTTGCTTCAAATTCAAAAGAAGAAAGTTCAAAGGAAAAAACGAGTAATATCAAACCTCTTTATGAATGGACTTTCGATAGACCCCATATCAAGCCCACCAAAGTGGAACCGGTTCAGGGAAAATATTCTGTAACACTGGAAGGGAAGCCGGGAAAAGTTGGTAAGCCGACTCAGGCATTATTATTAAACGGGAAAGAAACATCACTGCTTATCACCACTAAGCTTTACAACCTAAAACTCCCTAAAGATAAAGGTACCTATGAAGCCTGGGCGCTAATTGATCGCCCGGAAGATAAAGGAGCAATAATCAGTGCCTTCCAGGATAATGGTGATTACCAGAGAGGTTTTGTTTTAGGGTTTCGTGATGGAAAACATTTTTCCTTCGGCCTGACAACCGAGAAAAACAAAAAGATGACTTACCTCAACGACCCTTCCGAATTTGAAACGGGGAAATGGTATCACCTTGTAGGAACTTATGATGGAAAAACAATGACCCTCTTCGTGAACGGAAAACAAGTTGGTTCATCCGTGGAACAAGCTGGTAAAATTCTGAGAGCCCCCAAAGGATTTTTTGAAATTGGCGCTTATCATGATGACAACGAAAATAATAAAACGCGTGGAATGATTCATCAGGTGGCCATCCATAATGAAATTCTCTCACCAGAAGAGATTCAAAACAGATTCCAGAATACAATAAAAAAACTTCCCAAAAATACGGAATACGAATTTGGTCCGTTTGAGCATGTCGTTGGTCCTTTCACAGAATACCAATCACGATCCAAAATGAGGATCAACTGGCAGACACCTGAACCTATGAAATCCGTTCTTTATTGGAGTGAAGCGGGTAAGAAAGCGGTCCAGTTTTCAATCAATG
>JAJRVU010000317.1 GCA_024277145.1 Planctomycetota bacterium | reverse complement strand
TAATTTCCTCAATTCGCTACTTCTATCTGCAGGGGCAATCATTGTTGGTATTCTCTCTGCGTTATTAAGTGAATGGCTGAATAACGTTGGAAAAGTTGAAAGGAGTGCATCGCTTGGAATTGTCTTTACAACTTTTTTCGCTGCAGGACTATTATTGCTCAGGATGGTGGCAGATCACGTGGATCTTGATCCGGCTTGTGTTCTTTATGGTTCTCTCGAACTTGTTGTGCTGGACACAATTGGAACAACCGATATTCCCTGGGCAGTGGTTGTGAATGGACTGATGTTATTATTGAATATTTTATTATTGATGGTTTTCTTTAAGGAATTACGGATTTCCACTTTTGATCCTGAGCTGGCCACTTCAATTGGCATTAATGCAAGGCTGATCAATTATTGTTTAATGACGGTCACCGCTGCCTCTTTAGTTGCAGCCTTTAAAAGTGTCGGTTCTATTCTGGTTGTTGCCATGTTTATTACTCCGCCGGTGATTGGTTTACTGTTAAGTGATCGACTTGTCATGGTCTTGATTATTTCTGTCATTTCAGGCGCAATAAGTGCGGCCTCCGGTCATGCAATGGCCATCACATTGCCTCCCGTGATTTTCAGCAGGCTTGGTTACACAGGTGTCAGTTCTGCAAGCACTGCTGGTATGATTGCTGTTTCGAGTGGAATTATTTTGGTCTTCACAATTTTATTCAGTCCGAGCTATGGAATCATTGCCCGGTATTTATCACAGCATTTCCTTCGATTGAAAATTACAGCAGAAGATTTAATGGGTTTTTTATACCGAACGGAAGAAGCTCAGAAAAAAACAGGTGTCATATTAACCCAAAAGGAATTTGTGGGAAAAATTTCTGTTGGCTGGCTTAAATTTCAATCTTCGGTTCGTTGGCTGGAAAAAGAACTTTTATTTAAAAAGTCTGATGATGGTTGGTCACTGACGGAAAAAGGACGAACACAGGCTAAAGATCTCGTGCGGTCCCATCGACTTTGGGAAAGTTATATGGCAAGGCATTTTCTCCTCCCGGAAGACCACCTTCACCCAACCGCGGAAGCTGTTGAACATTATATCGACTCCTCCATAAGGGGAGAATTGGTGAAAGAGCTGGATCAGCCTAAAGAAGATCCACATGGACGAGAAATTCCTTCAGAATAAATTGTTTTCCGCTTTATTCCCCCTGTCTGTCACCCTTTGAATTCCTGTACTTTCCAAGTATGATGTCTCTTCGTCCTTCTGGAAAATTGAATAGCATTACAGGTCAAAATAATGAGACATCTCGGAGAATTGGATTCTGCTGATAAGGCTTCAGCCTTTCAGGATTTTATGTTGACTAATGGAGTGTCAATCCATGTCGATGAAGAAGCTGACCATTGGTCAATTTGGGTAAAAGAAGAAGACGATCTCGAAAAAGCTTCTGATGAGTTCGAACAATTTTGCTCATATCCAGATGACTCCAAATATTACGAAACCAGAAAGAATGCAGAGGCCATCCGTCAGCAGGAAGCAAAACGGATCAAGGAAATTGCAGACCGAAGAGTTGATGTTCGTAACCGATGGAGGAAACCGCTTTTGAAAGCCTGCCCAGTTACGTTGGCTTTAATAGTGATTTCCGTGGTTGTTTTTCTTGGAATGGATGTTGCAAAGAAAAAGGAAGAAATATTTCAGTTTATGAGTATTGCAAATAAGCAACTTATAAATCAACTTCCTCTTCAGGAACGAACTGTTTCCGGGGTTCTTAAAGCGGAAATGAGCCGAGGAGAAATCTGGCGGGTTGTCACTCCTATCTTTATGCATTTTGGGATTTTTCACATTTTGTTTAATATGATGTGGACGAAGGATCTCGGAACGATAATTGAATTTAAAAATGGTTCCCTGAAAATGTTGATCATGGTTCTATTGATCGCGACTGTTTCCAACCTGGCGCAATTCTATTTTCGAAACAGTCCCCATTTCGGTGGAATGTCAGGAGTGGTGTTTGGGTTGTTTGGTTATATCTGGATGAAAAGCAAGTTTTTTCCTGGGTCTGGATTCTATATAAATCCTAATACCGTCTTTTTAATGATTGGTTGGTTAATACTTTGCACAACAGGTGCCATGGGTCCCATTGCCAATTATGCACATGGGTTTGGATTGGTATCAGGCATGGTGCTGGCATTCATCCCAGTATTTGATAGTTAAACTACAACAGTCTGTAGTATTGTCTCTATCATCCTTTTGTTTTGATTTTACATGTTTTATAATCCGCTAAACAATTAAATTTGATTTTTGTCAAACAATATAATTTGTAATAAACTATCTGTTTCAATTTGGAAGAAAAGGGTAAGTCATGCTGACACGTCTTTCTTTGTTGTGTCTGTTCTCCAGCTTATTGATGGCTCAAATGGTTGAATCTTCAGAAATTAAAAAAGTGACCTCCGTCGAAGGAATTACGGAATATGAATTTCCTAACGGATTCAGGGTTTTACTTTTTCCTGATTCCTCAAAACCAACGGTAACAGTGAACCTGACTATTTTTGTCGGCTCCCGGCATGAAGGATATGGCGAATCCGGAATGGCTCATCTATTGGAGCATATGGTTTTCAAAGGAACGCCTACCCATCCGAAAGTCCCCAAAATTCTTCAGGAACGGGGAGCAAAATTCAACGGCACCACATGGGTTGATCGAACCAACTATTATGAAACTCTTCCTGCATCTGATGACAACATGGAGTTTGCTATCAGGCTTGAAGCGGATCGAATGATGAACAGCTTCATTAAAAAAGAAGATCTCGAATCAGAAATGACCGTGGTTCGCAATTAATTTGAGCGAGGGGAGAATAGCCCCAGTCGAATTCTTGGACAGAAAATGACATCCGTTGCTTATGAGTGGCATAACTACGGAAAATCGACGATAGGGAACCGGGCTGATATTGAACGGGTTCCTGTTGAGAGCTTGAGAGAATTCTATAAAAAATATTACCAGCCTGATAATGCCATGCTTGTCGTTGCAGGAAAGTTTGATGAAAAGAAAGCCCTTGCTGCAATTGATAAATATTTTGGAACAATTCCTAAACCGGAACGAGAATTACCAAAAACCTACACCACGGAACCACCACAGGATGGTGAACGTGTTGTGACTCTCCGGCGTGTTGGTGATGTCTCTGTTGTTGGCGTTCTTTATCATATTTGTTCTGGTGCTCATCCTGATTATGTTTCGGTTGATATCCTTGAAAATATTTTAACGGCGCGACCAACAGGTCGACTTTATAAAAAACTGATTGAAACCCAGAAAGCGACAAGCGTGTACGGCTCTGCGTTTGCCTGGCATGATCCTTCCATTCTTCGGTTTATGGCTGAAGTGAAAAAAGGGAATGATCCAAAAGACGTTTTGCAAACCATGATTGATGTCCTGGAAGACTTTGTTGAAGAGGGTGTGACGGAAAAGGAAGTTGCAAGAGCCCAGCAGAAACTTCTTAAACAGTGGGAACTCGCTTCTGCAAATAGTAAATCAATTGCAATTCAATTGAGTGAATGGGCTGCACAGGGAGATTGGAGGCTTTATTTTCTGTATCGTGACTTAGTTGAAAAAGTTTCTAAAGAATCTGTTCTTGATGTCGCTAAAAAATATCTCCAACAGAATAACCGAACAGTGGGACTTTTTCTGCCTACGGATAAACCGGAAAAAATTTCGATCCCCGATACACCTGAATTAGCAAAAATGATCGGAGACTATAAAGGACGCAAAAAAATAGATGAAGGAGAAGTCTTTGATATTTCCCCTGAAAATATTGAGAAACGAACAAGACGGATCACTTTGAAGAATGGTTTTAAGGTCGCATTGCTTTCAAAGAAAACCAGAGGGAACACTATTGTTGTGAACTGCAGGCTCAATTATGGGAATTTGGAAAACTTGAAAGGCCTTGTTCCTGCTTGTGAATATTTACCAATTATGATGGCGAGAGAAACCAAAAAACTTTCTTATGCAGAACTTCAGGATGAACTTGATCGTCTTCGAGCACAATTCAATTCAGAAGGGACAGTCGGAAAAGCGGTTTTTAAAATCAGTACAAAGAGAAACAATTTTTCAGAAGTGCTTGATTTGTTTGGGGACATCCTCAGGAACCCCCGTTTGTCAGAAAAAGAGATGGATGTTGTCAGGAACAGGCATCTTGCCAGCATTGAAAAACAAAAGAAAGATCCCAATTCACTAGCATCCTTAGCGACTCGGAAAAGAATGTATCCTTATGACAATACTGACCCACGTTATATTCCTTCTCTTGAAGAAGAGTCCGAGCGAACCCAGAAAATGACCATTGATGACCTGGCAAACCTTCACAAGAATTATTTGAACGGGGCTCATGGTGAAATTTCGATTGTAGGTGATTTTGATGAGAAGGAAACGCTGGCAAAATTGGAATCAATCTTTAACGGTTGGAAAGCTCAACAAGAATACGAACGTCTGGAATATCATGTCGTGGAAGGTGCCAAGCCGGGGATTGAAAAAATTAATACTCCCGGAAAAGCGAATGCCATGTATTTTGCTTCCACTGTTCTTCCTAAGAGTGATCTTGATCCTGATTACCCTGCGATGGTTATTGCAAACTTCATTTTAGGAAGTGGAGCACTTTCCTCACGATTGGGTGACCGCGTCAGACAACAGGAAGGACTCTCCTATGGAGTTCGTTCCGGTTTTCAGGCACGGTCTTTGGATCCAAGATCCGCCTTTTATATTTATGCCATTTGTAATCCTGCAAATATGGCCAAGCTGGAAGTGGTTATTCAGGAAGAAGTTGTGAAATTGATTCAGGATGGAATTACTGAAAAAGAATTACAGAATGCAGTTGCAGGTTATCTCAAAGGGAAAGAAGTTTCCCGTACCAGTGATTCTCAATTGGCACAGATCCTCAATAATTTATTAAAAACAGATAGAACAATGAATTATTATTCTGATCTGGAAACAAAAATCAGAAGCCTGAGCAAAGAAGATGTACACAAGGCATTCAGGAACAATATTCATCCTGAAAATTTTGTAATTACCGAAGCAGGCGATTTTAACAAGAAGTAATTTACTTAAGTCGTTTGAAACAATAAAATACAGAGATCTCTGCGAACTCCATTCATCATGTTAAACACGAAATGATCCAAATTCATGAGTAATGACCAATCGAAAGTTGAACAGGACCGGGAACTGATTGTTAACGCCCGTGAAAAAGGAACCGGAGCCAAGCTGTTTGCTTACACAAAGCTTTCTGGACCCGGTTGGTTACAAGCTGCTATTACTTTAGGGGGTGGTTCCCTTGCTGGAAGTCTCTACCTGGGAGTTCTGGCTGGCTATAACATGATGTGGCTGCAACCGCTTGCCATGATTCTGGGAATTGTCATGCTCTCTGCGATTTCCTATGTCACTCTTTCGACAGGGGAAAAACCGTTTCAGGCAATCAACCAGAATATCAGCCCGGTTCTTGGCTGGGGTTGGGCGATTGCAACATTGATGGCCAACCTTGTCTGGTGCATGCCTCAATTTGCACTTGGGACTGCTGCCTTACAGCAGAACCTTTTTCCAGATTTGCTCGGCAAAGCTTCCGGGTTGGGAGAAAATCAGGCGAATATGATTACGGTTTTGATTCTGTTTATGATTAGTGCAACGGTGGTCTGGTTTTATAATTCCGGCGGATGGGGAATTAAACTGTTTGAAACGATTCTCAAAGTTCTTGTTGGCGTGATTGTTATCTCCTTTTTTGGCGTTGTCTTCAAAATGAGTTTCAGTGCAGAAGGTCTCGCATGGGGAGAAATTTTCAAAGGGTTTATTCCTAATCTCACTATGTTGAAAGAACCGGCTCCTGCATTTGCCAAAATTATTGCTGAAACAGGCGGGTATGCAGACTACTGGAAAAATCTTATTATTTCTCAACAACGGGATGTCATGGTGACTGCAGCAGCGACTGCGGTTGGTATTAATATGACGTTCCTGTTGCCTTATTCCATGTTGAAAAAAGGATGGGATCGTGAGTTTCGCGGCTTGGCGATCTTTGACCTTTCGACTGGGTTATTTATTCCATTTATCCTGGCGACAAGTTGTGTCGTGATTGCCTCCGCCAGCCAGTTTCATGCAACACCCGCTTCGGGTTTGCTCGGAGAAAAAGATTCCAATGGAGAAATTATTGTTCCTGCAGATAAAATTGTTAAAGGATTTAACAAGATATTAGATGCCCGGATAAAAAACGAAATTGGAGAAGAGCAGTTTAAAGAATTGAAAGCGGAACAGGCCGCTTTTGACAAAAAGAAACAAAGCGATGAAGCCCTTGAAGATAAAATTGGTCCTCTGGAAAAGACTCGAAATGAACTGCCAGTAGGGGATCGTCAATTGGCGTCCATGTTGGTGAAAAGAGATGCTTTTAATCTGGCGGATTCCCTTGCTCCTTTAACCGGAGAGAAATTTTCACAATATGTATTCGGGATTGGTGTTGTTGGAATGGCCATTTCAACCATTATTATCCTGATGCTGATCAATGGTTTTGCTGTCTGCGAAATGCTTGGCCTGGAATCAAAAGGCTGGCCACATCGTGCTGGCTGTTTTCTTGCGGGAATTGTTGGTGCAACGGGTCCGTTTATTTGGAGCGATGCCCAGTTCTGGCTCGCAGTTCCGACTTCCGTCTTTGGAATGGTTTTGCTTCCGGTTGCGTATGTTACCTTCTTCCTTGTGATGAATTCCCGGAAAATGCTTGCTGGAGATTTGCCTGCAGGCAGAAAACGGCTTCAATGGAATCTTCTCATGTTGATTGCAATCTCATTTGCAGCTCTTGGGAGTTGTTGGGTCATCTGGAGCAAAACAGGCTGGATTGGAATTTCCGCGCTTGCTGTATTCATTGTTCTTGCAATTGTCGTTCGGCCGAAGAAAAGCGATTCGTAACGCAGACCAAGAAGTTGGAATAAAAATTACTGATTAATTCTGGACGATTTAATTCAGCCAGGTCAGGTTATGCAGGTTTTGCTGATCTCCTTGATGATATCGAATACTATTGAAGGTCAACCTGTTTGACTGCATCAAAAATTATCTTTTTGCTCCGTCTGTTTTACAGCAAGCTATATTTAATCCGTTATGCGCCCTAGAGCGTTTCTAAAAATGAAATAGACGGTTTTTAAGTGTTATCCCAGCTATATATGCAGTGCGCACGTTTTATATCATTTCTAGACATTGTCTAGTTGCGTAGATGGATTTCATGGATTCTCTCCAAATAGTTATGTGATAAAACGATGGCTGATCAAAAAAATAGAGTTGAAAATGAAAACTCAATTAATAACCCCGGTTTTTGGGACCGTTTCTCCTATTCAGGTCTGTTTTTTATAGGCAGTCTCTTTTTTCTTGTCATTATTCTCTATAGCCAGACTGCAGGATACGATTTTGTTAATTGGGATGATCCCTGGTATGTCGTTAATAACTCGCTTGTTAAAAGCTGGCATCCTGAAAATCTCTACAAAATAGGGACTGAGATTGTCACCCGGAATTATGCACCGGTTACGATTTTCTCTTATCTGGTTGATCATTCCGTTTGGGGATTATGGCCGGGAGGCTATCACCTGACCAACTATTTATTGCATGCGGTTAATGCAATCCTGATTTATCTGCTTCTTTATCGACTGACAGGATCGAAATTCTCTTCCTGGGCGGTTGCAGCCATCTGGGCGGTTCATCCGGTCAATCTGGAATCGGTTGTCTGGATTTCAGCAAGAAAAGGATTGTTATCGGGGGCATTTATCCTTGCAGCTTTAAATTTATGGGTCATTCCTAAGCGGACATCCAAACAGGAAGGGTGGGCCATTCTGTTTTTTGCGTTAGCCCTTTTTTCGAAGGCAATTGCTGTGGTGATTCCAGCAATTATTATTTTATATGAAGTGCAGATTCACAAAGAAAAATGGTCAAAAGCGATTGCAGGAAAAATTATCCCCTGTTTCATGTCGATCATGCTTCTCTTAATTACGATGATGGCCCAGAATACTCAACTCGGTGGAATCCGTGAGCATTATGAATTCAGCAAGTTGAAAATATTAGCAATTGATTCCGTGATCATCTGGGAATACGTGCAAATGCTTCTTTTTCCGGGGGAATTGTCAGTGATGTACGACCCCGAGACCACTGGAATTACAGGGGCTGTGATTGTTTCTGTATTGGCGTTGGGGTTGGTCGGTTATACTCTTTATCGGTTGAGACATAAGTATTCTTACATGACATGGGCAGTTTGCTCGTTTATTATATTGTTGGTTCCCATCCTCAATTTATTCCCGATCACAACGTTGATGAATGATCGATACCTCTATCTTCCATCAATCCCTTTCTGGGCGGTTATTGTCTTTGGGATGCGTTATATTCTGAAATTCATGTTCCAGAAGAGTCCCGCGGTATCCAGAGGACTTATTGTTGTAGCCGTCTTTTTTGCGGTCGATTTTTACCAGGGAAAAACGCAAAAACATATGCCAGTGTGGAAAAACGGGCTTTCTTTATGGACTGCCACTATCAAACAGGTTCCCGATCTTCCTGTTGTTCAAATTCAATTGGCCAATACCTATCATTCACTTGGTCAGGACAGAAAAGCACTCAGTATTCTTCATCGAACTATCAATTCTGAAAGACTGGACGAAGCAGACAGAAAACGAGTTCAGGAAAAAATGAGAGCCTGGAAAGCAGTGCGGATCTCCAGCCTGAAATAAATACAAGTTTATATCACGCAGAGTTCGCAGGGACGCTGAGAAAAATATAATTATTCTGTAGGTCAGTGATGTGC
>JAJRVU010000016.1 GCA_024277145.1 Planctomycetota bacterium | reverse complement strand
TTACCTGCGGAATCAGTTCAGGAGCAGCTATGACTGCTGCCCTCAAAATTGCAGCTCGACCAGAGGCAGCAGGGAAAAATATTGTTGTCATTCTTCCTGACTCAGGGGAAAGATATATTTCAACCCCATTATTTGATGGAATTCGTGAGTAAATGGAATTTGGGAATAAATAGTCTTGCGGGCTTACTCCTGAATGACTGCACCACCGTTATTCGGCCTCTCTACATGAAAAACCGAACCACTTTTTGTACAGACTCTCTTCATTAAAAATCAGGGAGTTCCTTCAAACAGAAACATTGGTAATGAATAAAAAATTTGAAACACGCTGCGTCCATGTCGGTGTTGATAAAGATACCGCATACAACAGCTGTACTACTCCAATCTACCCCACCTCGACCTTTTACTGGAACGATCTTGAATCCAACAGTGGCTACGATTACACGCGAAGCGGGAATCCCACACGGACAGCGCTTGAAGAGAATCTTGCCTCTCTTGAAGGGGGAACCGATTGCAGGGCAACTTCAACCGGTATGTCTGCAATCACTGCTGCCATTCAACTCTTTGAACCGGGCGACCACATCATTGCAGGGCATGACATCTACGGCGGAACTTACCGTCTTTTTGCAGATGTCTTCACAAAAATGGGATTTCATTTTTCATTCGTCAACATGGGTGACCCGGAAAACATTAAAAATGCAATCAGGCCCGAAACAAAAGGAATCTGGATTGAAACGCCAAGCAACCCACTCCTTAATCTCGTAGATATCAAAGAAGTCGTCGGGATTGCTAAATCAATCAACGCAATCACAATTGCAGATAACACGTTCATGTCTCCGTACCTTCAGCTTCCTTTTGAATTCGGGGTGGATGTCATTATTCATTCCACAACAAAATATCTCAACGGGCATTCTGATGTAGTCGGCGGGTGTGTTATCACAAAAGAAGAAGAACATTCTGAACGAATTGCCTACATCGTCAACGCAATGGGCATTGCCTGTTCTCCCTTTGATGCCTGGCTGGTTCTACGGGGAGTGAAAACTCTCGGTCCGCGAATGGAAGCCCACCAGAAAGGGGCCATTGCTCTTGCTGAAATGCTGGAAGGGCATCCCAAAGTCGAAAAAGTTTATTACCCGGGGCTCACTTCGCATCCTCAACATGAATTGGCCAAAACCCAGCAAAAAGGATTCGGAGCCATGCTCAGTTTTGATGTCAAAGAAGGCAGGAAACTGGCGGAACAGATCATGACAAAATCAGAACTCTTCCTGATGGCAGAATCGTTAGGCGGGGTGGAATCTCTGATTGAATACCCGGAAACCATGAGCCACGCATCCATGACGGAAGAAGCACGTCGAGAAGCAGGAATTTCCGAAAACACTTTAAGAGTTTCTGTAGGCATTGAACATCCCGATGATTTAGTTCAGGATATGAAAAAAGCAATCGAAGGTTAAAAGCTTTCTTATTTCTTCATAAACCCGAATTCAATCTCAAGGAATTTTCAAATGACGGAAACTGTTTCCGACCTGATACCGATGATAAAACCAGGCCGAAAAATCACAGGCCTCTCTGCCATGCTGCTTCCTTTCTCTCAAGATGGGTCAGTTGACTGGACCTCTTTTGAAAAACATCTGGAACGGACTTTCGAATCCGGTTTAACTCCTGCAGTTAATATGGACACAGGCTACGTTCATCTGCTGGATGAGGAAACTCGTCTGGAAGTTCTCTCTCGAACCAAACAGCTTGCAAATGGACGATGGTTTGTTGCAGGCGCTTTTGTGCACGATTCAACTGGCGATTCATTTTCTATTGAAAATTACAGCCTGCGAATGGATGAAATCAACGGAGCAGGGGGAACGCCGGTCATCTTTCAATCTTTCGGATTGATTGAACAGGATTCTGATGCCATCGTGGAATCGTATCAGCAGATTGCAGAAAAAACAGACCGTTTTCTTGGTTTTGAGTTAACCAAATTCCTGGCTCCATTTGGCTCCGTTTACGATTTAAAAACCTACGAAGGCTTATTAAACATCCCGCAATGCATCGGTGCAAAACATTCATCCTTCGAAAGAGCCCCTGAATGGGAACGACTTCGACTGCGAGACAAAATTCGTCCCGATTTCAAAGTCTTCACTGGCAATGATTATGGAATTGATATGGTCATGTATGGCAGTGATTATCTTCTGGGATTAAGCTCTTTCGCCCCTGATCTTTTTGCAAAACGAGACCAATATTGGCAGGATGAAGATCCCCGGTTTTATGAATTGAACGACCTGCTACAGTATCTCGGATTGTTTGCTTTCAGACCAACCGGAGCAGCCTACAAACATTCCGCTGCTCAATTTCTGAAACTTCGTGGCTGGATTAACAGCAATTTGACGCATCCAGATAGTCCAACCCGTCCTTAAGCTGATATTGAAGTCCTCAAAACTCTGGGGCAAAGTCTCGGCGTTGTTGATTAATAAGCTCAATTAATCAGAAATAACGACATAACTTTTTCTTAAACCACCTACCCAAAAGCGATCATTATGAACGAACCAGCACCTCAAACTGAAATGGAAATCGACTGTGCTTCTGTCAAAAAGAAAATGGATGCAGGTGAAAATTTTCATTTCATTGAT
>JAJRVU010000316.1 GCA_024277145.1 Planctomycetota bacterium | reverse complement strand
ATCATTCCAGTCTATTTGAAAACGTTGAAGTTCATTTCTAGTATTATTCCGAATTATTCAACTATGCTTGAAGGACTTTATTGATGATTCGGGTTTCTGCCCTTTCATGATTGTTGAATTGTTTAAGAAAAGCTTCGAATTCTTCCATCGCTTCGTTCCAGTTTTTAAAAGCAGGCTCAGGCAAACTCAATTTCTCTGCAAAAATATTCAGCTGCATCAAAAGATGAGAATGTTCCTTCACAAAGTCCTGATCTTTAAAATCAATCTCCGGATAATTCTCTTTAATTTGTACGAAATATCCTTTCTCCTCTTCTTCTTCGTAGTGGGTTGCCAGCATATCTCGTAATTCGTGGATATGCATACCCATTTCCCCATATTTGGGTAGCCCTTTCTCTTCAAGTTGTGCCCACCAGTTAATAATCTCTTCGATTTTGTCAAGGATGGCATTATGTTCGTTCAGTAAAGATTCCAGTTCTTTTCTAAAAGCAGTCAGCTGATTCATTTTAATACTCCTGATAATAAATTTTTACGCGCATTCCTATGATTTTAATTTATTGGAATCATGGGAGTTCAAATTTTAATTGTTCCGGTCGAATTGCCAACGTTGGGCAAGGCGATTTCCGAATTACTTTTTCTGCAACACTTCCTAACAGCATGTGAACCAGTCCTGACCTTCCATGTGTTCCCAAAACGATCAAGTCAATTTTGTTATCCCGCGCATATCGAATAATTTCGACAAAAGGCGTTCCGTCACAAACCTGAAGGACTTTATTGGGAATATCGAAAACATCTGGGATTGTGTACTCCTTCAGTTTTTTTTGGGCATACTGAATGATCTCTTTTTCTGTATCAGCAGGCATTTTGAAAAAGCCATCCGGACCGGAAGCCAAAGCTGCCAAATCTTCAATAACATGAAGCAGGTGAATTTCTGCTTGAAATTTGTCTGCCAATGTCGCGGCATACTGAAGAACATCTTTGCTGTTTTCCCCAAAATCTATCGGCACAAGTATTTTTTTAAACATGGCTGCGATTTCCTTTCAGTTTCTTATATCGTTTGCTTTTAAACCGTATTACCTGACTAAAATTGAAATACCCAATCTGCGCAGGAAGTCCCGCACAATGATTGTTGATAGGTAAAAGAACCGGGCTAAACCGTGTTAGAGAATTAAATCTTATAAGAAGTGCCGACTTGAAGCCGAGAATAAAGAACCGGCAACGCCTGAATATGATTTGCAGATGTCCAGAAATACTATTCATATCAAACCCCCAATATTAAGGATGGCTCGAAACTTCAATCCCCTAATTAGCAAGCTATGCGGTAGCAGGATTGATACGATCACCCAGAGGCATGTCTTGTCCCCTGAACGATACTCCAAATAGAACTCTTATAAACATGAATAAATTGAATGATTAGCTCTAAATGTATTATATTCTTCGGTGATAAATTATTCAAGATATATTCATGTCAATATCTTGCTTAAGCCGGGGAATCACTTTTCTCATTTGCAGGATAGTCGGGAATATTGGAAGCTTTTTTCAGTTTTATTGTTCCCACAATCCAGCCCAATAGAAGGCAGGTTAAAGAAACAATCATGACTGGGAAGAATTCAACAGGATCTACAGCCAAAGGATTGCTGATATTAAGATACGCTTTTACTCCTTTCACCATTACGCCAATTAAAATATATGCATCGTGAAAGAATTTCACACCAATGATGGTTGCAACAATTGAAGCCAGGACTGGACGGTAAAGCCCCTTTATCTTGCAGACGATCAGGCCAGTTAAAAAAGAAGGAAGAAAAAATATCCAGGTAAATTGAACGAGAACCAATTTTTGATTGTATGTAATCAACTCTGATATTTTCATGCAACTCAACATCAATACATACAGAACTACAAACGAAACGGTGACCGATAACAAAAAATGCAGGCACTTTTTAATTATAAATCCTGGTTTTCCTGTTTTGAATTCTTTCTCTGTTCCCGCCAATGGTCCAACCTTTTTTTAATCGTTGCTTCATAACCCCTGTCAACCGGATCGTAATAATGTTTTTCAACTCCGAGATAATCCTGATCGTTAAAACCATTTTCTTCCCGATGTGGGTAGCGGTATCCTTTGCCGTGCCCCATTTTTTTGGCACCGGAATAATGGGCATCTTTCAAATGGACAGGAACCGGAATGATTCGATGATTTCTGACATCACTCAAAGCAGAATCAATTGCGGTGATTGCTGCATTTGATTTAGGAGCAGTCGCCAGATACGTAACTGCCTGGGATAAAATAATCCTGCATTCGGGTAGTCCCACAAATTCGGTTGCCTGTGCAGCTGCATTAGCGACGACAATTCCATGTGGGTCAGCATTTCCTATATCTTCAGAAGCAGAAATCACAATTCGTCTTGCCAGAAAACGGGGATCTTCACCCGCTTCCAACATTCTTGCCAGCCAGTAGATTGCCGCATCGGGATCACTGCCTCGGATGCTTTTAATCAGCGCAGAAGCAGCATCGTAATGGTTATCACCATCCCGGTCATACTGGATCGCTTTTTTCTGAATTGATTCCTGTGCAATATCGAGATCAAATTCCTGATCTGTTCCTGAAATGGAGAGAACTCCAATTTCGAGTGCCGTTAAAGCTCGGCGGGCATCGCCATCACAAATATCTGACAGGAAATCAAATGCTTCATCGGTAGCTTTGATATTGTGTTTTCCCAAACCTCTTTTTTCATCTGTTAAAGCTCGATTGAGTAACTGGATAATGTCTTCTTTTTCTAAAGCTTTAAATTCAAAAATCTGACTACGACTGACTAATGGTGAAACAAGTGCAAAAAATGGATTCGAAGTTGTTGCACCAATCAGCGTGATCACCCCGGATTCAACATCAGGGAGAAGGACATCCTGTTGCGATTTGGAAAAACGATGAAGTTCATCAATAAAAAGAATGGTTTTTTTGCCACCGGTTGCCAGTTCGGACCGTGCCTGTTCAAGAATTTCTCTTAGTTCTTTCACACCGGCAGCTGCTGCATTCAAATTAGCGAACCGGCATTCGGTTTCTGAAGAAATGATTCGAGCGAGTGTTGTTTTTCCTGAACCGGGAGGACCGTAGAATATCAGAGAGCCGAGTCGATCTGCTTGAAGCATTCGTCGGAGAAGTTTTCCGTCAGCCAGAAAATGTTTTTGACCTGCAAATTCTTCCAGAGTTTTTGGCCTGATCCGTGCAGCCAAAGGGAGGGCAGAATCCAGATTCTTTTTTTCCTGGCTTTCAAACAAGTTCACAAAAAAACCTCCACCAATTGCCGTTTGAACTCTGACCGTTTTGAACCCGAAATTCAAAACGTGGGCACCTCACGCCCGGGTTGTGGGAGCCGATAGATATCGGATATACACGCGGCCGGAAAACAATAAGGTTCCCTTAATTAGTGCTTGTAGGGTCAACAATCCAAGTTCAATTCGTGCAAGGCAGAGGCAATGCAATTCCTCGAGATTTGCTACCTGCATGCTACAGTCCCCAACATCAGGAAACAAGATCGAAATTCACTAGAAAAACCAATTTTTAAAAGTTCTTTAATTCTTAAAATAATGCTTGCAAAGAGAAATCAGAACATTTTCAGGCATTGTCTAATTTGCTTCAAAAAACTGGGAATTGCTTCCCCCTTCTTTGCTGATTTTAATGCGAACCGGGACTGCACACCGAGGACACTTGGCAACATAGGCATCATTTGATGCGTTCACATAGGCGCGAACATAAACGTTACAACATTTTAAATGAATTCCCAGAAAAGGCTTACCTTTCCCGCCAGGAGATTGTGAAGAATCTAAAGACATTTCTACTTTTACTTCTTGTTCAAAATTAAGACGAAAAAACTGCTGTATTCATGCTGTGAGATAATTATTATATATCTATACAGTACCAAACTCATAATTCGTATTGTATTCCATTTTTCAAACTCGGTTCAAGTTCAAATCCGCTTCATGGTTGCAGAAAATATTTCTCAGGATACCATTAGAGCGAGTTTCATTT
>JAJRVU010000315.1 GCA_024277145.1 Planctomycetota bacterium | reverse complement strand
GAATAAAAAGACTAGGATTCAGACAGAATAAGACGCGACAAGATTAGCATTTCTAGCTCGGATTTTCTTCTGTGGAAATTATTACCTTATCGAAACCGTTAAGTGATATTGTTCTCGAATACATTCTTTTTGTTCTGCAATTTTGAATTGGTTATTGTTGGCTTAACTTAAACTGAGTTTAACTTTACTGTTCATGCAATCTCTGCATTCCCACAGCGTGAATTTATTTGGTTCATCGTTTGCGATGAATGGAATAGATTTTTTATCTACTCTCAGTTTATTTTTAGGTGGAGTGCCAAAATGGCGCAAGGGACAATTAAGAAGTTAGTTAGTGACAAAGGGTTTGGTTTTATTTCTGGTGAAAGAGGAGACCTCTTCTTCCATCATACAGCCCTTGTGGATACTGCTTTCGAAGCATTGCAAGAAGGTCAAAATGTTGAATATACAGAAGGCGAGGGCCCAAAAGGTCCAAGAGCTGAATCTGTAAAACCTGTCTAATCACAGGTTCACATATTGATACTGTACAAAAAGCAGAGCGTTCTCTTTATTTGAAGGGATCGCTCTTTTTTTATGTCCTTGGTGCCTTTATGTCTCCGCGTCGTCCTTCTCTGTTTTTTCCAGACGAAGAACAGATCGAAAACCTATTAAAGGCAATCGCACTTTTCTTGAGCCTTTGGTTCGACTCCAGGATTCCCAGTGAGATCCATTCCCCTTGATGACATGAAACCCTTTTTCTTCCGGTTTTTTTGGACCGTGCCAATTCTTTAAAACAGTTCCAGCCGCTTTCGTTGATGCCTGTGAAAAGGCATCCGAACGGTAGTTATCCTGACACCATTCCATAGCATTTCCAGCCATGTCATAAACTCCTTCTTCCGTTTGATCCGTGGGGAATGACTGCACCGGATCAATCTGCCCGGGAACCCTCGGTTGGGACCATGTAGGTCGACCATTTCCCCAAACATATTTAAAGCCTTCCGTGCCCCTTGCAGCCCGTTCCCATTCTGCTTCAGAAGGAAGTTGTTTTCCTACCCACAAGCTGTACTTTCTGGCCTCATACCACCTGGCTCCTAAAATCGGATGGTCCGCTGGGGAACCTAAATTTGCCTGTTCTGCTTTAACCTTTGAACCTGTTTTTTTTGATTCTTTCAGAAATCGCAAAAACTGTTCAACAGTCACTTCGGTGACATCAATATAAAACGAATCGAGTTCAATCGCTAATTCAGGAGTTGTTTCCGGTGGACCGTTTTCGCTGCCGACCACTGCAACTCCGGTAGGAATGTAAGCCATTTCAGATTCATCCATTTCGCAAATAATTCGCAAAGGCATTCCATCTTCTGCATATCCGAATTCAGGGAGTGCAGAGAATCCTTCCGGTAATTTTTGTTTGGAACGGGTATGCGACCTGAGATCTTTGCGTTGATTCAATACTTTAAATGACGCTAAACCATATTCATCAGGGGGAAGTGAAATTTCGAAGGTATTATTATCATCCAATGTGGATTCGATTATCTGAAAATTCGGGATGGGCTCTGTTTCGGTAAACAGGTCTTCCGGGTTTGCATTTATGGCAGGTTTTCTTTTTTTCTTTTTTTCTTTGGTAATTTTTTTTCTGCTTTTGGGAGCGGAGGCAGCCTTGTTTTTGACTTCCTTATTCACTTTTTTTTGAGGAGCAACTGTTTCTTCCGAACCACAACCGGATGAAAAACAAATCAAGCCAATGGAAACGGTCAATACAAAAGAGAGTCGATTGGTTTTTGGGAACATTGGATAACCTCTGTATTTGAATCCCATTCTATATTAAACAGGATGTAAGTTTCAGGACCGCCTGGAAGAGTGAAAGTAACTTTCACACCTATTATGACTGAATGATTAGTACTTTTACCAATAAAAAGGCTTCATCTTGAAGGAATGAAGTAAAAGTTTATCAAGAGCTTTCAGGGATTTTCATTTCCTTGACGATATTGACGATAATTTCCGTGATTTTTTCGTGAGAACAAAGTTCAGATGAGATACGAGGATGGGCAAAAATTCGGACTCGTTTCACATAGTCATCAAACTGGTGTCTCGCAAGAGCTTCAACAACTGGTGAGACCTGATGAAACGGACGGTATTTGTTTTCGTTTTCAAAATAAACATCAACTTGAAATTCGACCTCTCGATGAGGAGGAGGTGCATCAATCACAATATCGGTGGAAGAGTAATTTGTGTTCATTAATGCATTCAGTCGAGAGATAAGTAACTTCGTGCATTCTGTGAGGACATGATAAGGTTGACCGGAAATCTGATGGTATAAAATTGGTTCCTGGAAAATGCTGTATTCAGAAACGCATTTATAAATGCTTCGTTTGATTCCAAATATCCCTTCCACTAATTGTTCACATTCTGTTCCGTTGGCTTTTGTTCTTAGTTCCAGGATCGTTTCTGCTTCAGACTTTTGAAAAAACGATTGTAAATCAAGATGAGTGTGCATTTCGTAAAATGCTCTTGCGAACATGCTGGTTGCAGAGCGAACGGTGTGATGCCAATAAACTTCGCTGAACATGGTGTATCGGGAAAAGACCATGAGTTCTGCAGCTGACTTTCCTTTGTAGCTGATCGCCAGTCCATCGCCTGCCTCATTCAAAATTAAGGATTGAATCAAACGGTTCCTGTCAAAATGCCTTCCGTACGGAACTCCAGCATAAAGACTATCTCGTTCAAGGTAGTCCATTTTATCAATATCAATCGGCCCGGAAAGGATTGAACGAAGCAGATTGAGTGGTGATGAATCCGTTTTTTTGACCAACACATCCAGCACTTCTTCCGGATCAATATTCCATTCTGACTGGAGAACTTTTGCCAACTCGCGATTGGGGGAAAGGAATTCTTTTGCAAATTCTTCATGAGGGGGAAGAAGTTCAAGCTCGATATCTTCAATCGGATGACAGAAAGGCCAATGCCCAAGATCATGTAACAGCGCAGAAACAATTAAAAGTTCAGCATGATGCACGTCGATGATTTCACAGAACCGGGGATCTTTTGAAAGCTGCAACAAATATTTTGTGGCAT
>JAJRVU010000314.1 GCA_024277145.1 Planctomycetota bacterium | reverse complement strand
GTTGTTTTTTCTCGGGATGGTGATTTCATCACTGGCTGGAAGTATTGAAACCCTTTTTATGGGATGGGAACTTGTCGTGCTTTCTTCAGCATTGTTGGTTGCCTATTTTCATGAACGAATTAATCCGGTACGTAATGGACAACGTGTTTGGTCCATTTACCGAATTGCAGATGCAGCTTTCCTGATCGCTGCCCTTACGTTGCATCACCTGACCGGTACTGGAGATTTTGAAGGACTCATTGGATCGGGAGTTTGGCCGGAAGGGCAAGCATCGCTTTCGTCAACGCACGCTTTTTTGGTAGGAATGTTGTTACTAGTAGCAGCTGCCGGGAAATCTGCCCTGATTCCGTTTTCAGGTTGGCTACCCCGGGCAATGGAAGGACCAACACCTTCAAGTGCTGTCTTCTATGGTTCTTTATCCGTTCATCTCGGGGCGTTTCTGCTTTTAAGGGTCAGCCCGATATTGGATGCTTCAAGCCTGTTAAGTATTGCCGTCATTGTTCTAGGTCTGTCTACTGCTTTATTTGCTACCTTAGCTGCGCGAGTACAGTCAGATATCAAATCTTCACTAGCATTTGCTTCATTAACGCAGGTTGGAATTATTGTTGCAGAAATTGGATTTGGTTTCAGGTACATTGCCTTGATTCATCTTATTGGTCATGCCTGCCTGCGAACATTGCAGTTGCTTCGTGCTCCATCTTTAATTCGTGATTATCAATCACTTGAAAACGCCATCGGTGGGCATTTGGAAAATCAATCCACAATACAACAGAAACTTGTTCCTAAAAGAATCCAGATTTTAATGTACCGATTTGCAATGGAGCGGGGATATTTTGATGCAATCCTCAACCGGTTTATTGTGAATCCTTTTCTTTCCTTTTTTCGTTGGTGTGATTCAATGGAAAGAGGCTGGACCAATTATTTATCAAAAGACGAATATCGAGAATCGGACAAAGTGAATCCCCATACTGAAACTCTGGAAGAGTTTTTATAGAACATGTTTTCATCCCATATGTAAGCTATTAATTCCTTAATCCCATTTTATATATCAGAAGAGACTCATGCCTGAATTACATCTTCCCTGGATGGAACTATCCATTTTAATTTCATTGCTAGGTGTGATCTGGCTCGCCTTTGTACGCGATTCAGACACCGAACGTAGTCGATGTATCATCATTTGCTCGCTGGTTTTGTTATGCACAACCGGAGAATGGTTAGATTTCGCAACCCTTCATTCCTTTGAGGCTCATGATCACTGGGATTTTATTGTTAAACTGTTCGGCAAAGATTTCTTTGTCATTGATGAATTAAGTGCACCCCTTTTGCCTTTGTCTGCACTCTTGTATCTTGCGATTGTCCTTTCCACGTTACGCACTAAAGTGAGTCGTTTCCCGTTTGGCTGGACTCTTGTTTCAGAAGCTTTGTTAATTTCGACATTAAGCTGCAAATCTCCCTGGGGAATCATCATTTTTCTCTCACTGGCTACGATTCCCCCCTGGATTGAATTGAAAAAACGGGGAAAAACAACCAATGTCTACGTGCTTCACATGTCACTGTTTGTTGTATTGATGGTTGCAGGCTGGAGCATGATCGAACCGGAGAAAGGGATTGATCAGGCATCCTTTCTTCCTGTAGCCTTGTTATCGATTGCAGTTTTGTTAAGAAGTGGAATTGTTCCTGTTCATTGCTGGATGACTGACCTTTTTGAAAAAGCAACTTTCGGAACCGCATTGTTATATGTCACGCCGATGGCGGGTGCTTACGCTGCAGTGAGGCTTATCCTTCCCGTTTCACCTGGTTGGGCATTGACGTTTATCAGTTATGTTTCCTTGTTTACAGCGGTTTATGCTGCTTGCATGGCTTTGGTGCAACGTGAAGCAAGAAGGTTTTTCTGCTATCTTTTCCTGAGTAATTCTTCACTGGTTCTTGTTGGATTGGAAATCGCCACACCCATTGGTTTAACGGGTGCATTGTGTGTCTGGCTTTCTGTCGGGATTTCTTTAGCGGGCTTTGGTTTGACTTTAAGGGCAATTGAAGCACGAACAGGCAGGTTGACGTTAGCAGATTTCAACGGGTTATATGAACATGCTCCAACGCTGGCAATCTTCTTTTTATTAACAGGGCTTGCATCCATTGGGTTTCCCGGAACGATTGGATTCATCGGAACCGAATTGCTGATTGAAGGAGCTGTTGGAGTTTACCCTTTTGTTGGAACAATCGTCGTTGTTGCAGCAGCCTTAAATGGGATTGCTATCCTTCATGCATATTTTCGAGTATTCACCGGAACAACGCATAATTCTTCCATCTCCCTTCGTATTCGTTTCCCTGAACGGATTGCAGTTTTGTTTTTAACCGTTCTCATTATTGGCGGCGGTTTGTATCCGCAACCGGGAGTGACATCCCGATACCACGCTGCCACAGCAATTTTAAATCGCCGAATGAATCATGGTTCTCAGATGGAAGATAATTTGCACATGCATAATGATAATCATTCAAAATCAGACAAAAATAAAGAGAAGCATTTAGATCAAAAGAGTCTGGAAAATCAGGAACAATAACTACTCGAATAAAATAATATTTTTAACAGAACTTGAAATTGATGCGAATCAATTCAATTTTATAAATCTGATCATAAATTTAGGTGGAAATAATGGAATCAAACAATCATTCAAATGAAAAACCTGTTGGTAATTTCGGCGGGTTCATCAAATATTTAAAAAACGATATCGTTTCAGGATTTCTGGTCTTCCTGATTGCATTACCGCTTTGTCTGGCAATTTCACTTGCTTGTGGTTATCCAGCCATTGCTGGGATTTTTACTGCAATTATCGGTTCGATCCTGACAACATTTATCAGTAATTCTGAGTTGACTATCAAAGGACCCGCTGCAGGACTGATTGTGATTGCCATCGGTTGCATTGAAGATTTTGGCGGGAATGGAATGAAAGATGGGTGGACCAGTGCAGATATGACCGCTTACAAGGCAGCGTTGGCAATTGGCGTTGCGGCGGCGATATTGCAAATATTGTTCGGGTTATTTCGATCTGGAATTCTGGTGGAATTCTTTCCCATTGCTGCGGTGCATGGAATGTTGGCAGCAATTGGAGTCATTATTATCATCAAGCAAATTCCCGTTGCATTAGGAGTTAAAGGTGAAGGGGAACCGCTTGAAATGTTACAGGAAATTCCGCATTACTTTTTAGAAGCAAATCCGGCTATTGCTTTAATTGGAGTTGTCAGCGTCCTGATCATGTTCCTCTGGCCACTCGTCGGAAAAAAATTGAAATTTTTGTCCGCCATTCCATCGCCGGTGGTTGTTCTTACCGTTGCGGTTTTTATGGGAATGGGATTTGATTTGCTTCACCAACATTCCTATGTCTTGCAGGAGCATGAATACCAGTTAAATGAACGTTTTCTGGTTGATATGCCTGATCGCGTGTTTGGAATGTTTGATGATATCACCTTTCCCAATTTTTCTGTCCTTTCTCAAGTGAAAGCCTGGAAGTGGGTCTTCATGTTTTTCATTATTGGAAGCTTGGAATCCCTGCTGAGTGCAAAAGCTATTGATTTGCTTGATCCGTGGAAACGCAAAACAAATATGGATCGTGATGTCATAGCGGTTGGTTTTGGAAATCTTTGTGCCTCTCTCGTCGGAGGATTGCCCATGATTTCTGAAATCGTCAGGAGCAAAGCCAATATTGATAACGGGGCACGGACACGGTTTGCTGATTTATGGCATGGAATATTTTTACTTCTATGTGTTGCTTTAATTCCGAGAATACTTCATCTGATTCCGTTAGCTTCTCTTGCTGCAATGTTGATCTATACAGGATACCGACTAGCACATCCCACTGAGTTTGTGCATGTTTACAAAATTGGACGGGAACAGTTACTCATTTTTGTGACAACTCTTGTCGTAGTTCTGGCAACAGATTTATTAATCGGGATCGCTGCAGGAATTCTGTTAAAAATGGTGATCCATGTATTCAATGGAGCACCAGTTACATCGCTGTTCAAGTCAAATCTTGAAGTGGAGGAAATCGACAGTAATACAAGTATCATCATAGCCCACGAGTCTGCCATCTTTAGCAACTGGATCCCTTTCCGTCGCAAAATTGAAGAAATCGGCTTAGTTCAAAAACGCAACCTGATTATTGATGTTTCTGATACCAAGCTTGTGGATCATAGTGTGATGGGAAAACTGGAAGAGATGAAAAGCGATTTTGAGCAGGAAGGCTTGAAGTTCGAAGTTCGTGGTCTTGAATCTCTGCAAGCATTTTCTGACGACGCACAAGCTGCCAGAAAAGGGGGCTTGGCAACTCTCCGCAGGATTACGGTAATCTCTGATGGATCACTGGAAGAATGGTTGATAGAAGAATTTGTGAAGTGTGGAGCGACTGGTTACACGGTAACGCCTTGTGTTGGTGCTGGTCAGAGCCAGTTACAACAGGGAGAATCGGGAGGTACCCCCCGGGTTCGAATTGAAATTATTGCTCCTGTTGAAGTTTGCAATGCAATGGTTGAATTTTTACGTAATGACATTCTCCCGGAGCACAAAGTGACTGCGTGCATTGAGACTGTTGACGTTGTTCGTATCGGACACTTCACACCGACTGAAGATCTTAAAAAACTATAAAAACTTGAATCAAAGAGAGGATATAGGGTTATGTACACACTTCATACTGATTTATATGATTTTAATTGTAATTATTTTGGGACAATGAATGACATAACCAATCCTGAATCATTAAATGATAAAGGTGTAGTAATTGTTGCATGTTGTGATCATTTTAAAGTGCCCAATAGTGAATACGTGTCAAGTCCTCGTCAGTTTTTTACAATTCAGAATTTAGCTAACTCTATTCCAGCATCTAATGATCCAAAGTTTGATTCGACATTGGGGAGCATTGAATATGCACTTGCGTTAATGAATGTAAATAATATCGTAGTTTGTGGTCATCTGGATTGCAAAATTATTCGGCATTGGTCAAACCGTAGTCGTGATGTCTCAGGAAATAATGAAGTCACAAAATTCAAAGAAAATGCTTGTGCTGCTGTTAAAAGGTTGTATCCTCATGCAACGGAGCATGAAAAAATCAATTTAAGAATAAGAGAGCATTTGTTGACTCAAATCAAGAATTTGCAGTCCCATAGTTTTGTAATGTCTAGATTGGAAGAAGGTTCTCTTAAAATTCATGGTTGGCTTGTAGATGATCAATCAGATCATATTTATAGTTATAATCCTTCGAGATCTCTATTCGGTTTTATAGATGGGGCTCCTTTATGAATGATATATGGGGAAATTCAAAGTCTAACAGAGCCAGGAGGATTTAACATAGTGTAGAGGGTTGTATGTCGAAGTGCACGGTGTACGAACGAATTTCCTGCAACGGTTCCCGCACTTCACATACAACGCATTGAACTAAACCTAAAGAGAGATGTCCTATGGGTATTGAATTT
>JAJRVU010000313.1 GCA_024277145.1 Planctomycetota bacterium | reverse complement strand
AATCTTCCTTCACCGGTTTCAGCCTGAATTAAGACTGCATACAATTGCGATATGAAAGCAAACAGAAGATGCTAACCGTTTCAGAGGCTTTGGAAAAAATTATCAGCGAAGTCTGCATTTTTGCTCCACGGGAAGTTGATCTCAAAGATGCTTTGGGTTCAACGCTTGCTGAAAATGTGGTAAGCGATCTCAATAATCCTCCTTTTAATAAAGCTTTAATGGATGGATATGCAATTCGAGCAGAAGATATCACAGAAGGTTTTGCCCGCTTAAAGGTGATAGAAGAAGTAGCTGCAGGAAGCGTTCCTTCTCACCCTGTTCAAAAAGGAGAAGCGACCCGAATTATGACGGGGGCTCCTCTGCCTGAAGGAGCAGACCTTGTTGTTCCGTTTGAAGAATCAACGTATGATGAATCAACGGGGCAGGAATCAGCAGAACAAGAAATAGCTGGAACCGTAGAACTCAAGGCATCAAAACGAACAGCGGGCTCCAATATGATGCCCGAAGCAACCGTCCTTAAAAAAGGGGATGCCGTTCTGGAAGCAGGAACTGTTCTTCAGTTTCAGGAATTGGGATCGCTTGCAGAAATTGGTAAAGCAAAATTAAAGGTCTATCCTCCTCCTGAGATTTCTGTGTTGGCAACAGGTGATGAACTTGTGGAAGTTTCAGTTCAACCGAAAGCAGGACAAATCAGAAATTCCAATGAAACCATGCTGGCAGCCCAGATAGAAAATGCAGGCGCGGTTGCAAATCGTTTAGGAATTGCCGGGGATGTTCAAGAGGAAATTGAAGCAAAAATCATCCAGGGATTACAGTCGGACATTCTTTTATTGTCGGGCGGGGTCTCTGCAGGAAAATTGGATCTGGTTCCTGCTGCATTAAAAAAATGTGGTGTCCGGGAAGTCTTTCATAAAGTGAAATTAAAACCGGGGAAACCAATCTGGTTCGGAGTCTATCAAAAAGATATTAAAAACGGGCAAAAAGAAAATAAACAGGGGCAGAAGAAGAACAAGAAGGAAGAAATTAAAACCTGTTATGTCTTTGGCTTGCCGGGAAATCCGGTCGGTAGCATGATCTGTTTTGAATTGTTTGTGAAGACTGCAATTCAATCTTTGATGGGTATCACTCCTCCTGTTCCTCAAACAGTTCAGGCAAAACTGGAAAACGAGTATGCCAAGAGAGGGGATCGTGAATTATATCATCCCTGCAGTTTGAAAAATGAATCGGGCATGAACTCTGTTTCATTAATTCGTTGGCAGGGTTCAGCCGACTTGCAATCGACCGTAAAAGCCAATGCGATGGCTGTTTTTCCAGCGGGAGATCGGATCTATCATCCGGGAGATTTAGTTGACGTGATGGTCTGGCATGAATAAGTTTCTTTCCCTGATATCGGAAACAGCTTAATTTATTCACTGAAATGCTATATATTCAAGGTTAAATTGGTCTTTGGAAGATATTTCTGACTCGCTATGATACGCCTGTTAAGTGCTCTGCCTTGTCAAGGCTTAGAATTGGAATGCGTTAGAGCTATAACGCACTCCGTTGTCGTGCTTTACGTATACCACCAATCCTAATTTTTAAATTTGACGAAACACTAAGAACAATGACTTATATTCCCTGTTTCTGATCTGGAATCATGATTTCTGAAACTATGATTTCTGAAACCAGGATTTTTTTTAACTACGGAATAACGCCGTTCCACGGTGCCTTAAGCAGGCACATGTTCATTTGCGATGGATTTGCATAAAATGAAAACAGAAGTAGAAAAAGCCAATCAAACCGAACCCGAAGTAATTCCTGGAATTCAACGTTCCAGCAAAAAGAAACGTTTAAACGTGAATGGCAACGTTGTAACAAACATAATTCAAAAAGGTCGCAAGCAACATGCTCCTGCGCGCGGTGCATTGATTTTATCGGGAATTTCCCTTTCGTTATTATGGACTAGTTTTGCACCAATGGAATGGGGACCGATTGCATGGATTGCGTTGGTTCCTTTTCTTCAGTTGGTCCGAATTCCTGAACGAACGAAATGGATGTATGCATCGGTTTACCTGACTGGTTTTATTTATTCAATGATCACAGTTCAGTGGATGAGACTTGGACATCCTTTAATGTATTTTGCGATGGCTGCGCTTGCGTTTTACTGGGCATTTTATTTCCCCCTGTTTTTGTATGCTTCCCGGGTAGCTTATCATCGATTCAAAGTTCCGTTTGTTTTGACGGTTCCCGTTGTCTGGGTTGGTTTGGAATTTTTCCGCGCTTATGCATTTACAGGTTTTTCATGGTATTACCTGGGACATTCACAGTATCAATGGAATGAATTGATTCAAGTGAGTGATCTGGTGGGTGCGTATGGAGTCAGTTTTCTCGTTGCGATGTTGAATGCCTCTCTTGCTGTTCTTGTGGGAAGAAAAATCTGGGAACGTTTCCAGTTGGTAACTCCCCTTGCACAAAGCGAGTTAAAACCAGTCAATTTCCGAAAAAACTGGTCAGCGGTGATTGCTGGTCTTCTGTTATTCAGTGCCGTTTTAGGATATGGATATGTAAGGCGATCACAAGCTGAATTCAAAACAGGTCCACGTGTTGCATTAATTCAGGGAAACTTTCCACCTGAAGTAAAACATGATCCTTCTCAAGGTCGTAAAATTTTCAACATGCATCATCGAATGACCGGGACAGCAGTGCAGTATCAGCCTGATGTGATTGTCTGGCCGGAATCAATGTATCCCAATGCAATTACAAAAAACAAACCGGGAATGACCGATGAGCAAATCCAGGGTTCTGTTCCGTTCATGCATGTCAAACTTTGGAAAGAATTGAATAACCCGGAAATCATGAATGACATCAGCTTGCAAGCTGGGGCAGCCATGTTTTTGGGTTTGAGCCGAATTGATGCAGATGAAGAAACTTACCAGGCTTATAATTCGGTTGCATTTGTTGATCCGAAAAAAGGTTATCAGGGAACTTACGATAAAATTCATCGAGTGATTTTCGGAGAATACGTTCCACTCAAAGAGACCTTTCCATTTTTAAAAATGTTCTCTCCTTATCCAGGTGGTTACGAACTTTCAGCAGGGAAAGGTTCCATTGTTTTCCCATATAAAGATTGGAATTTCACTCCGATTATCTGTTTTGAAGATACGGTTCCTCATCTGGTCAGGAAGATTGTCGCTTCGGGTAAGAAAAATAATCAGAAAATTGATTGCATGATCAATGCAACAAACGATGGCTGGTTCCGAGGTTCCAGTGAACTCAACCAGCATATGATTACATCCCTTTTCCGTAGTATTGAGTGTCGAACCCCAATGGTTCGGGCGGTGAACACAGGCATCTCCTGTATCATCGATGGGAATGGAATGATTGTGGAACCTGTTGCCTTTGTTGATGTCGATTTCAAATTAAAAAATACCGGAAAAAATGAGAAAGAGCGAAAATCCCTGCGTGATCCGAAGACCGGCCAATATCATAAAGAGCTGAATGCTGTGGTTGTCGGTGATGTCCCTCTGGATAATCGGGAGAGTTTTTACCTGAACAATGGTGACTGGTTTGCTGCAGGATGTGGATTTGGGACATTTTCCATCCTGATTCTGGGAATTTTTCCGTCAGGATTGCTTCGAAAAGAGAAATCCTGAAAAAAACGAATCTCCTGCCGTGACTTTGCTTTTTGACCCGTCATAATGAGAGTTCCTGATTGTAATGGGGACTTTTTTATAGTCTTTCGTGGTCTGAACTCTTTTGCTGAGAACCGGAACACTTTCTTAGAGATTTTCCTTCCTTCTAATATTATGCACTAAAACCGGTTAAAATCGGTTCTGAAAGCGTCGAAAACATGTTTGCTGATCGTGTGACCATTTATTGTTTTGCCGGACATGGTGGTTCGGGTTGTATGAGTTTTCGTCGGGAAACTCATGTGCCACGGGGTGGTCCGAATGGTGGCGATGGTGGTGCTGGCGGAAACGTCATCATCGAAGCGAGTAAAGATGTTGGAAGCCTGGCCAATATAGTTGGTCATAAACATTGGCATGCAAAACGTGGCGAACATGGACAGGGAAGTCTGAAAACCGGCAGGCAGGGTGAAGATATTTTTGTCATGGTTCCACCGGGTACTCTCGTCAAAGATATGAAAAAGGGGCACATCCTTAAAGACCTTGCAAATGATGGCGACACCCTTATTGTTGCCAAAGGGGGAAGAGGAGGAAAAGGAAACAAGTTTTTTGCGAATGCAACAAATCGTGCTCCCCGCCAGTTTCAAAAAGGAGAAGAAGGTGAAAGACGTGATGTCCTTCTGGAACTGAAATTGATTGCAGATGTCGGCTTGATTGGAAAACCAAACGCCGGCAAATCGACATTACTTAGCCGACTTTCCCGAGCTCAGCCGGAAATTGCCAACTATCCTTTTACAACAAAATATCCGAACCTCGGTCTGGTAAGTGTTGGATATGATCAGCAATTTGTGATGGCAGATATTCCAGGGTTAATCGAAGGCGCGCATTCAGGTGTGGGACTCGGACATGAATTTCTCAGGCATGTCGAACGGACAAAAGTTCTGATTCACCTTGTAGAACCACAGCCGATGGATGGAACGGATCCGATTGAGAATTACAAAAATATTCATGAAGAATTACGACTTTATGATAAAACTCTTCTTGAACGACCGGAAATCATTGTCATCACCAAGTCTGAATTACCGGATGCTGAAGCGGTGAAAGAATTACTTGAAGAAGAGATCGGCTCACCTGTAATGCTGATTTCTGCTGTTACAGGAAACGGGTTGTCTCAGCTTGTCAGTAAAGTTTTCAAAACTTTAGATGGCCCGGAAGATGAATTTTAATAACGCTCTTGAGAGTGTAAATCGTCTATTTTGGAAATGAACATGTTGAATTCAGGAAAATATCCTTCCAGCCGATTGAGAAGAAATCGTCAGCATGACTGGTCTCGACGATTAGTTGCTGAAAATAGTTTAAGCGTGAATGATTTGATCTGGCCTGTTTTTGTACAGGAAGGAGAGAATCAACGAACGCCGATTTCTTCCATGCCGGGGGTCGAACGGCTTTCATTAGATTTACTGGTGGAAGCAGTTAAAGAAGCTGCTGAATTAGGAATTCCCGCGGTCGCCTTGTTCCCTGTCACTGATCCTTCCCTGAAAAATGAAGAAGCGACAGAAGCATTCAATCCTGATAACCTGATGTGCAGGGCTGTTCGGGCGATTAAAAAATCGGTGTCAAATATCGGAATTGTTTGCGATGTAGCTCTTGATCCATATACAAGCCATGGACAGGATGGACTTGTTCGAGATGGATATGTGGTGAATGACGAGTCGGTTGAAGTACTTTGCAAACAGGCTATTGTTCAGGCAGAAGCAGGCTGTGATATTATTGCACCTTCTGACATGATGGATGGACGGATCGGGGCAATTCGGAAGTCGCTCGATTCAAAAGGATTTGAAAACATACAAATCATGTCCTACTCTGCAAAATATGCATCCGCGTTTTATGGACCATTTCGAGATGCAGTCGGTTCATCGGGAAGTTTGGGAACTGGCGACAAGCGGACGTACCAGATGGATCCTGCCAATAGTGATGAAGCCTTAAGGGAAGTCGGTTTTGATATTGAAGAAGGGGCAGACATGGTGATGGTTAAACCGGGCATGCCTTATCTGGATTTGGTTTATCGTGTGAAAAAAACGTTTGGGATTCCGACTTATGTTTATCAGGTGAGTGGTGAATACGCAATGCTTTGCGGAGCCGCTGCAAATGGTTGGCTCGACCGTGAAAAGGTAATGATGGAAAGTCTTCTTGGTTTTAAACGAGCAGGAGCGGATGGAATTCTGACTTACTTTGCCATCGATGCAGCCCGAATGTTACAAGATAACATTCAATAGAGTCTACGTGAGGCATTTTTTATTTAATTATTCATCTGGATCAACTTCCACCATTCCTTTAATGAGATCTGCTTCTTCTTTGAGAATGAATTCCCCGTATTGCCTGTCGAGGATTTGATATTTCACGCCAATCAGTTCAGCCAAAGTCGGATAGCGAATTCTTCCTGCTCCTTCACCTTTGTAGATATTAGACAGGTGCTGAATTAAAGCATCCCTGTACAAGCCATCTTTATATTCCATAAAAAATTTGACGAGTCCCGCAGATTGGCTGTAATTTTTTCTAATCTCAGGGTGGCTTTTGTAATCTTCACTGGGAATTGCTGATAGTTTCTCCAAAGGAATATAATAACGGTTCACAAGAAATCGGTAACCAGCTTCCCTGAAGCGATTATATTCAGGATTCCCGAGTGAAATTTCTCCATCCTTCTTTTGAAAAGATTCCATGTAGCAGGCAATTCCTTCCAACAGCCAGAAATCTCTTGTGTAGGCAACCCGCCGTTCTTGTTTGATGCTTTCATATAACAATTGATGAGTTGCTTCATGATAAAGCGTGTGTGTTTTATCTTGTTTGGGATCGTGATAAAAATAAGCTGTTCTGTCTGTTGTAAAATAAAGTCCGTCTGTAATATTAATTCGCGAGATTTTATGGATCAGTTTCCGATTATATTCATCACGAGTTCGATAATAATGAACCTCGTAAAGATTTTTTAACCTCCCAGACCTGCTCCTGCTTCCCTTATCAAATAGTTTTGCCATCTGTTCAGGCGAGTTAAAAAAGCCGATGAATACCTGAAAAAAATGCTGGTAGAATTCTTCCAGTTTTGTAGCAATTTCGACTCCTTTTTCCAGGCTGTGATTTGTTTTCACCAAATAATGATCAGTCCGAATTTGCCAGGCATGTCGAAAATCCTGTCGGGCAGCGGTTTCCTTTGCCACTGACATCCAACGTCCGCGATAATATCGTTGCCCTTTTTCGTATTGTGCAACTCGGGATTTCTTTAACCAGCCAAATTGTTTATGCCAGACATAATTATTTCGGTACATTTGTGCCGCATAAGGAGTCACCCAGGAATCACCTTTGCGAACATAACCTAATAATCGACGAGCAGATTTGTTATCGGAATCATAACGGATCACTTCCCGAACCAGAAAATAAGCATAACTGGGGTGCCCTGCTTTGATTAACCTTTGAGAAATTTTATAAATCTCAATTGCATGTTTACGGAGAACTCTTCGCAATTCATTTTGTGCTCGGATTTCTGCTTCCGGGAGAGATGATTCAATTGCAGGTTGAGCTTTTACAGGAATTTTTGCAATTTGGTGAGACGCTAATTGATAAGATTTTTTCCACTGTTTGAGATCATCCTGAATTGATTCATACTCAGGAGTAACAATCATCTGATCTAGCTTGTCCGTCAGTTTTTTCTGGACCACAGAGTATTGTTGCAGATAGCTTTGAAGACTCCGTTTAGAGGACTTTCTTCTTCTCGCTGCAAATGTTTCCTCTTGAACAGGACAAAGAAACAGAGTCACCAGAATGACCACGAATAGAATTGTCTTCGTGGAATGTTTCATAAAATTCAAGGTTTCTTTGTTGCGATTCCTTATTGTTAACAAGTTGCAAGAATACTTGTGAACTTTTGACAGACTTTTCTGTCAGAATCATGATTACAGATTAAATATGCGAATAACTCATCATGGTTTCCCATGAGATGCTATTGTACTGCATAGAGACAGGTTACGGAAAGAGAATTTTTAAGGTATAATTCAAGGAGTTCTGCATAAAATGTTCATATTTTCAGCACGTCGCAAATATAAAATAGAAAATAATGATTTAGATATACATGCTTTACAGACCAAGCACTTCCACCCAACGACCCTGCAAGACCTCCACATTCATGAAAGAATTTTTCCTTTTAATATTCGTGCAGATCTTCAAGTTGCAGTCAATCAGCTAATCTCGACAGATTTTGAATTGATTCATTTCTGCGGACTTCGCAAAGAATATTGCCATGAAGGAATCCGTTTTGTTGATACGATAGTGGAATCCATCAATGATCCTATTTTGTCGGTACCACCTCAATATGAAGAAATTGATATTGGAGGAGACTCCTTTTTAAAAATAGTGAAGGATGGATTCTGGATACTGAAGCAATCGGAAAATCCTGTTGTGATTCTTTTACACCAAGCAACTAGTTATGGACAATGTAATGGTATTCGAGTTGAAATCGCGACACTGAATAACGAAATTGGTACCAAGATTTCAGAATCCTTTTTCAAGGCATTAGAAAAAGCCATTGAAAAATCTAACTGCTATCGAGGGAAAATTTTATCCTTGGAAGTAAAAGACCAATACCGAGGAGAGTCTTCTGGAATTGCAGTCCATAAACTAAAAGAAGTCGATCGCAGTGAAGTGATATTATCTGAATCCACATTGGAACTATTGGATCGTAACGTAATGCGATTCATGGAACATCGCCCTAAACTGGCAAAGTTAGGGCTGGATACAAAAAAAGGACTCTTGTTCTACGGCCCTCCCGGCACAGGAAAAACACACACTATTCATTATATTTCCGGGGCTTTAGAAGGACACACCACTTTTATTATTACCGCGGAACAAATTGGGCTGCTGGGTGAATACATGACTTTAGCACGTCTGCTACAACCCAGTATTGTTGTGATTGAAGATGTTGATCTCATTGCGAAAGACAGAACAACCATGCAGTCATCCTGTGAAGAAGTTTATTTAAACAAACTTCTTAATGAAATGGATGGCCTCAAGCAGGATTCAGAAATTCTTTTCATCTTAACAACCAATCGCCCTGAAGCACTGGAATCAGCATTGGCTTCCCGACCGGGACGTATTGATCAGGCCATTGAATTTCCTTTACCTGATGAAAAAGGGAGAGAGAAATTAATCCATCTTTATTCACGGAATCTTGAGTTGTGTGAATCCGTGATTAAAGCAACAGTCAGTAAGACGGAAAATATGAGTGCTTCGTTTATTAAAGAATTAATGAGAAGAACCGCACAATTTCATCTTGAACGAGATGAGTCTTCACCAATTGAAATGGCTGATGTGGATAATGCTTTGAATGAACTGCTATTTGCAGGGGGTTCTTTGAACCAGAAATTACTCGGTGCTCATATTGATAATTCAAACATGCAAGACTAAACAATGTCTATAAATGCTCTCAACGATTAAAATTGGATATAAAAAAACTCTGGCTTCGTGAAAAACCAGAGTCTGTTTATTTTTAGTATCGTATTTTAATATCGTGGTTGTTACAGATTTGATGCAACCAAAACTGTTTAACTACAACCCATGCTGTTTCCACAATTGTGGCAGAGGTAACAATTACCATTTCGTACGGTGATTGCTCCACAATTATCACAACCGGGTGCATCCGCCTGGAAGGAAGCAAATTGCTCACTTCGGACTGCAGGACCTTTTAATTCCCCGTTAATAAAGCGTTCGGAATTTTCCGCTGCATTACCATTCGTCTGCTGCGAGATAAATTCTTCCACTTTCTGCTTAACACCTTCAGGGCTTAAAAGACCAGCATTGGCATCAGCCATGCTATCTTCAACACCACCCCGGTTAGGAGTATTTGCTTCACGATATCCCGGCAAGAACTCAATTCCTAACCAGCGGAAGATATAGTCCACAACACTTTTTGCATTGGGAATATCCTGGTTGCTGGTCCAGCCGGAAGGTTCAAACCGCATATGAGAAAACTTGTTCACAAGAACTTCCAGCGGAACACCATATTGAAGCCCCATGGATGCCTGCGTTCCCAGACAGTCCATCAAACCACCAATTGTACTTCCTTCTTTGGCCATGTTGATGAAAAGTTCTCCCGGAGTTCCATCTTCAAACAGACCAACGGTGATATACCCTTCATGGTTTCCAACGGAAAACTTATGGGTGATGGAATTACGAGTTGCAGGAAGACGACGACGAAGAGGTCGGGAAACTTCTCCCTCTTCTTTTTTGTCCCCTTCTTTTGTTGTGCCCAGAGGCTGGCTCTGCTTGGAACCATCACGATAAATCGCAAGAGCTTTCAACCCAAGTTTCCATCCTTCTGTATAAGCTTTTTCAACATCTTCTACAGTGGAATCCTGAGGCATATTCACTGTTTTGGAAATCGCCCCGGAAAGGAATGGCTGGGCTGCAGCCATCATACTGATATGAGCTTCCCATGAAATGGATCGCTTCCCTTTCGCTGCAACAAAAGCACAGTCAAAGACAGGTAAATGCTCATCTTTAATTCCAGGAGCACCTTCAATCGTATCATTTTCATCAATATACTTGACGATTGTCTCAATCTCATTCTTTTCATAACCAAGCACGGTTAATGATTCCGGAACAGTTCGATTGACGATTTTCATCATACCACCCCCTGCAAGCTGCTTGTATTTCACAAGAGCAATATCAGGTTCAATACCAGTGGTATCACAATCCATCATGAAAGCAATCGTTCCGGTAGGAGCCAGAACAGTTGATTGTGCATTTCGATAACCATGTCGACGCCCCGATTGCAGGCATTCATTCCAAACCTGTCGAGCGGAATCGCGAAGGTAACTGGGGCAACTACGATCAATGTTCTCGACCGCATCACGATGCATCTGCATGACATCAAGCATGGGAGCTTCGTTTTCAGCATAACCTGCGAATGGCCCCATGTTGGCTGCAATTTTACTCGACTGAAGATAAGCTTCTCCGGTCATCAGGGAAGCAATAGACCCTGCAAATCCACGACCTTCATCACTGTCATAAGGGAGTCCCATTGACATTAAAAGGGATCCAAGATTCGCAAAGCCAAGTCCTAATGGCCTGAACAAATGGCTGTTTTTTGCAATCGTAGGAGTTGGATAACTCGCATGATCCACAAGAATTTCCTGTGCTGTAATATAAACAGAGCAAGCTTTTCGGAAGCGTTCGACATTAAACGTTCCATCCGGGTCCTGCATTTTCTTGAGGTTAATACTTGCAAGGTTACATGCAGTATCATCCAGAAACATATATTCAGAACAAGGATTAGAAGCATTAATCGGGCCAGAGTTTTTGCATGTATGCCAGTTATTAATGGTCGTTTCAAACTGGACGCCGGGATCACCACAGAACCAGGTTCCTTCGGAAATCTGGTCCATGATGTATTTTGCATCATGTTCATCTGCAACTTCAGCAGGGTTAGTCACCCAATGAGTTTGCCATTTTCCGTTATTTTGAACAGCTTCCATGAATTCATCACTCAACCTTACAGAAAGGTTGGCATTCTGGAACATGATAGAACTGTAGGCTTCCCCGTTGAAGTTGGCATCATATTTTCCACTATCAATCAGGGTCCGAGCTTTTTTCTCTTCAATGGTTTTGCATTGAATGAAATCAAGGATATCAGGATGCCAGTCTTTCAGGCTCTGCATTTTTGCAGCCCGCCGGGTTTTTCCACCCGATTTGACAACAGCAGCAATCTGATCATAAACACGCATGAAAGAAAGCGGACCAGAAGGAGAACCCCCACCAGTCAGTTTTTCTTTGGCACTACGAATTGTTGAAAGGTCAGTTCCTGTACCGGAACCAAATTTGAAAAGCATTGCTTCACTGGTTGCAAGACGCATGATATCTTCCATGTTATCTTCAACAGCCTGGATAAAGCATGCGGATCCTTGTGGATATTCATAAGGAGTTTTAGGGCGATGAATTGCTCCTGTTTTGGTATCCCAGTTATAATTTCCCTGAGAACCTTTAACACCATACTGGTGATATAATCCGACATTAAACCAGACGGGCGAATTAAATGCACCATGCTGATGCAGGCAGAGCCAGGCCAATTCACGATAGAAATTTTCCCCGTCATCAGCGGAAGCAAAATAACCATCATCAATTCCCCAGTCAGCGATTGTTCGTGCGACACGATGGACAACCTGACGGATACTGGTTTCTCTTTGCGGGGTACCAGGTTCACCGAAGAAATATTTACTTACCACAACATTTGTAGCCAGTGAACTCCATTCTTCAGGAATTTCGCAGTCTTTCTGTTCGAAAAGAATCCCACCCGACTCATCTTTGATATGAGCCGTTCTTTTTTCCCATTTTACGGTGTCAAAAACATCACCGTTAGTAGGACAAAAATAAGGTTCAAAAGTTAATGCAGCCCCTCCAGATTCTCCGTGAGAATGTCCGTTAGTGTTCCCGGAAACTTGAGCTGAAGCCAAACCTTTTGCACTGTGCATCATGCACCCCTCCTATTCTGGAATTCTTCCCAGAAATTTAGCTGATTAAAAGATAGATAAAGATGAACAAAGCCCGACCGATTATGCAGTGATTTATCGGTCGAGCACACCATGGAAGTGTATGTATAAACACCTATTCTGATAAGATTTTGCAAAAAAGACAATACAATCTATGGTATTGAGAGGCCTTCCCTGCCCCATATCTTGTGAATATCAGACAAGACCCACTATAAATCAGCATTTCAGAATGTCAATATCGTCCTTCCAGATTTTCTTTCCAAAGTGCCTCCGAAATGGGCCAAACCCCTATAGAAATATGGGTGAAAAGAATGTGAAATATTTCATAATTTTTTCATAATCCAAACCATTTTCTATTACGATAATTATAGGAATTCAAAGCACGACAAATTGTTAATTTGGGCAATCTTCAATCTCGAAAATTGAAGCGAATTGATTGATTTAATTCCACACAAAAACAATGAGAACAGTATGCTGAATTTCAGGATGAAAACGAGCCAATAAAACAGGGAGAAAAAGAATTGATTTTACCACAGGATAATCCCCTTCAACCGCATGAAAAATGGATGTGGAAAGCTTTGGAACAGGCACGTTGCGCATTCGATCAGGACGAAGTTCCGGTGGGAGCAATTATTGTTCATGAAGACCGCATCATTGCAGAAGCGTTCAACCAGAGAGAAACGTTGAATGACCCAACAGCGCATGCAGAAATGATTGCCATCACACAAGCTGCTGAAGCTTTAAAATCCTGGCGACTAATTGATTGCACACTTTATGTCACATTGGAACCATGCCCGATGTGTGCAGGGGCGATAGTTCAATCACGAATCCCCAGAGTCATCTATGGCACAACGGATCCGAAAGCGGGTGCTTCTCATTCACTCTACCAGATTACAAGTGACCCACGATTGAATCACCAATCAGCCGTCCTGGGAGGAGTCCTCAAAGAAGAATGTAAAATCATCCTTCAGGATTTCTTTGCCAAACAACGAAAGCTTGGAAAAAAGTAAAAAGAATTATCACGCAAAGTTCGCTGAGACGCAGAGAGTTTTCAAGAAGTTAATTCTGTAGGTCAGGCTGTAGCCTGACATGATCTTGATATAAAGTTTGAATTAGATTTTTTAACACGAAGGCACTAAGTTTTTTGGACCTTCAAGGGGTGGCCCGACCAACTTGCTTGGTTGGGTGCCGAAAGGCACAAGAAGAGTTACCTTCATCGTTCAATGATAATCAAGGGTCTGCAAAGCAGACCCTACACTTAAATATTTTTTCTTTGTGTCTTACTGCCTTGGTGGTTAATAATATTCTTTCATATTTTCTGTACATCCAATGTCAGGCACAGCACCGACCTACGGAATTTTGGAGCGTTTCAATTATTGTTTTTCCTAAAACAGTGTATCACCTGAAAAGTCATCTTCCGGTTTCTTTTTCGATTTGGTTGCTCTTTTACGCCGTCCTGCTTTTTCCTTCTTGTTTTCCATCGTGGAAGAAGAATCAAAATCTTCCACTTCCGGGTTCCCATCTGAATCAAAGCCGGTAAGAAGTTCGATCCGCTGTTCTGCTTTTTCCAGAACGTGATAACACTGTTTGAATAAACCCATGCCTCTTTCAAACCGCTCCATCGATTCCTGCAAGCCAATGCTACCCTCTTCAAGTTCCTGGACGATTTCCTGCAACTCCTCTAACGACTCTTCAAATGAAGGCTGATCAGAAGATTCTTCATCCTGTTTTCTTTTTTTTGCTGACATCTGTTATTCGCATTTCAGTTAATGTTAATGGCTAATAAATTTTATTTTACAGGCACAACCAATTTTCCAAGCCTGTTCTTAATCCTGATTTCTTAATCCTGATTTCTGATTTCCGTCACTTTGCTTAAAAGTTCTCCATCACTCAAACGAGTGATAATTTCATCACCCAAATTTACGTTTTCAATATTCGTGATAATACTGCCAGATTCAGCTAGCTTTGTCATGGAATACCCTCGTTTTAAAACCTTGAGAGGACTCAATGCATCAAGCGTGCTTGCCAGTGAGGATAGCTGTTGCCGGGAACGCTCCAGCCTGAGACTGAAAGCTCTTTTCATATTTTTATCCAATTCATCAACCCCAGCCACCAAATCGTGAATTCTTTCCAAAGGTGACGAAATAACTCTTCGGGAAGAAAGTGCATCAAGTTCCAAACGAGACCTCACTGCTTTTTCTTTGAGAGCAGAGACAAGCCTATCGGACATTAGCTTTAATCCCGCGCGAACCTCAGAAGCATCTGGCACAACAAATTCCCCCGCTTCACTCGGAGTTAATGCCCTTCGATCCGCAACCAGATCAGAAATACTGACATCAATTTCATGACCAACAGCGCTGATGACCGGAATAGGACATTCCACAATCGCACGAGCAACAACTTCTTCATTAAATGCCCACAAATCTTCCAGGCTTCCACCACCACGGCCAATAATCACCACGTCAACATCGGGAATTCGATGAACATTCAAAAGCGCCTCTGCAATTTGCCCTGCAGCACCATCTCCCTGAACAGCTACTGGGATAACCACAATCTCAACAGCTTTCCAACGACGGGAAATCACCTGGAGCATATCGCGAACAGCAGCGGAAGTAGGGCTGGTTATGATGGCTATCTTTTTCGGAAGTTGTGGGATAGGCCGTTTTCGTTCCGGATCAAACAGCCCTTCTGCAGCCAGTTTTTCCTGCATCTGACGGAAGGCAATTTCAAGTGGCCCCACTCCCTGTGGATGCAATTGTTGAACAATCAACTGGTAGCTTCCTCTTGCCTGATAGACTTCAACAGGCCCGACCGCGATGACTTCCATACCATCTTCAACTTCAAATTTAAGCCTTTCCGCCCTGCTTCGCCACATGACTGCACGAAGCTGAGCATCTTCATCTTTTAACGTCATGTAGATATGGCCGGAACTTGCCTGCGTGCAATTTGAGATTTCTCCCAGAACACAGACAGACGAAAAATTACTTTCAACCAATTCTTTCAAATGTCTCGTTAATTCGGAGACACTCAGGACTTCCTCTTTCAACATTTTATTTATTGCCAATAATTGAGAGTTTTTAAATTAACTGCTTGAACTGTTTTTACCAAATCATCCTGGATGGAAGCCCCCTGCGTTCTCATAACAGTCATCCATCCTTCATATTGACCTTCATGCAACAGAGCAAACATTTCATCCCAGCCAACGTCCCCTTCTCCAAAGGAAACTTCAAGCCCTGCACCATCCAATTGCCTCACAGAATCACGGACGATGACATGCGATACTTTTTTGTAGACAGCCTGATATTCTTCCGAAGGAGAATGTCCTGCAGCATACACAGAAGCGGGATCAAAATTCAAAGCAACAGGCCCCTGATTAATTTTATCAAGAAATTGAACGAACTTCACGGGAGATTCATTCATAGGCGTTAAAGCGAGAGTGACCCCAGTATGGTTAGCATGCCGAGCCAGATCATTCAGAACCTCAACTAAAACAGGGTGTTCTTTTGCGTCTTCTTCCGGGAGAGGCCCAATATGAGTCGTCAGAACGTTCACCTTCAAACTGAAACTTAACGTAATGCCATTTTTAATTTTCGTGATCTGTGATTCAAGAGTTTCTTCATCAGTAAGAGGTCTGGTTAAACCTAGAAAAGTTGTTCCAATGGACAAACCATGTTGACTTAACAATTTTAGAAAATGTTTCTGTGCTGTCCGGGAAGATAATTCTTCTGTTTCATTCATCACATCCAGTTGAATTCCGGTTGCTCCCATTTGCGCAATGACAGGAATCGAGTTTTTTAAAGAATGAGATATCAATCTGGTGGGAATGGCTATTTTTGTTGCAGGCATTTTCTTCTCATAACGTGATTTCAACTACTGAATTCATAAATTGAATCATTCAATAGTATAAATGATTCAGGGTTCCTATTCTCAGTAAATCATACAAACGGATTAATAAGAACTGAAACTGACCCTGAAACAGGCTGATTCTTACAGGATCTTGTTAAATCAAAACCTTATCTGATCTGAAAATCAGCACCATTCCAACAATCGTCAAGGTTTCCTTAACGCAATTAATTCAAGATACATCTCTGTCCGGTTCAATCTCCATTACTATTGAGAATCAAAGGAGTATGGTCGATTTTAGAATAAGTATAATTTCACTTTTTTTAAAGAGTATCAAGCATGATAGTCTCCAACTTAATTGTAATTCCAGTCATCGTGGGATCACTGTTTTTCACCAATTCCAAACTTGATGATAAAACACTCCAATCCGGAGGTGTTCCGATCGTCACTTATTCATTCGAAGAAGGTGAAGACAAAGACTATGATGGATTGCCGGATAAATGGTGGAGACGTAAGGGGACTGAATATCCGAAATACAATACCGTTACAATTGACAGGGAAACCGGAAGTGGTGGAACACTTCAATCTCTTCGTTTTGATCTGAAGAGAAAAGAGATTGCATATTATTCACCTATCAAAAAAATTGATGCCCCCCATTCATATCTTCTCACCGGGAAAATTAAAACTCAATCACTGGCGAACAGTGCTGCAGTTGTCTCAATTTCTTTTCTGAATTCCAAACGTGTCCGGATCAAAAGATATCTCAGCAATTTTTATACAGGAACCAATAACTGGAGAACAGTTAGTATTTCGCAGGTTGATCCCCCCGAAAATGCTTCCTATGCAGTCATTGGATGTTATCTGGTGCAGGGAGAAAAAAAAGACATTCGCGGAACAGTCTGGTTTGACGAACTGCAGTTAAAACAATTACCACGCTTAACAATCACAAGTAATTTTCAAACGCACTTTAAGAAACCAAATGCCCCGATTAAAATAGAATGGAAAATTAAAGGTCTGGACCCTGGATTAGACGATGAAGACAACAATGAGAAAAAAAATAATTACAAGCTGCACCTGGAATTGTTCGACAATAAAAATGAGTCTAAAGATGAGAAAGTAATCAAATTAATACCTGATGTCCGCTATAACGAAAATGGAGAAGGGGAAAGCTTTCCTGTCCCGGAAAATCACGAACCCTGGGATGTAATACCACAGGAATACGGTTTTTATGAAGTGCGAGCAATCCTCAGCAATAATGACAAAGAAGTTTTCAGAAAATCAACGTATTTCACTGTCATTGATTTTGTTAAGGAAAATACTATTCATAATGGTGACTTCGGCTGGTCGATCCTGAACCCATTATCAAAATTAAAAAGCTCGCTTAATTATACTGAAATGGAAGACATTATTACTCAAGGTGGGGTTCAATGGCTTCAATACCCGGTTTGGCGTTCTGTGGAATCTGCAGAAGAATCTCAGCAGTTATCCGAATTCTTTGAGCAATTATCTCATAACAGGGTTAAATCTGTTGGAGTTCTTGATGAGCCACCTCAAATTATCAGAAGGCAGTTTGCAGCAGACTGGCAGGGAGTCAGTGAAGTTTTCTCAATGCCTACGAAGTTCTGGAAACCTTCCGTGGAATCGGTTGTTGCAAGAAACTCGACATCAATCAGGCATTGGCAGTTGGGAACCAACAATGATAAAAGCTTTGTCGGGTTGAAAACATTCGATTCAACAATAAAAACAGTTCAATCAAAATTTAGTGAAATTGGTCGAGATACACGACTCGGAATGCCTTGGAAATGGGAATATGAATACTCTCGCAATATAAAAAATTCTAAAACATTCCTGATTTTGAATAGTAAATTCCCTGATGAGTATTCTGATGTTAAGGATAAAATTATAAAACGAAAATCAATATCAGCAGGAGAAAAAACCTGGTTGGTCATTCGCCCGATGAGTATTAATGAAGCCAAAGTCAAAATTGAACTCGAAGAATTATACCAATCAGAACTTCTTAATGAATCACTTGCAAGACCTGTTCCAGTTGATAAAACAGAATTCCAGAATGAAACAAATGATGATATTTCTGCATTAATCCAGAGAATGAGACGAATCGGGAGAATGAGAAGTTCTGATCTGGTTAAACGAATGATCGCTGCAAAACATGCAGGAGCTGATGTTATCCTGGCAAGCGATATTTTCAATCCAGACCATGGACTGCTGAATGAAAACGGTTCTCCCGGAATCCTGTTTCTCCCCTGGAGAACAACATCCCTTGCGCTTTCTGGTACACATCTGGAAGGCTCTTTCCAGCTGAAAGAAAAAAGTGAAAATCTTGTCTTCTTCAGGAAGAATGAAGCTATCATTATCATCTGGAATGATGAAGCAACTGAAGAAGTGCCTATTGAAGAATCTATTTTCCTGGGTGAAAATGCATTCACAACAAAAAACTTCTGGGATACAGAGGGCAGGTTAAAACAGGATAGTCTCTATAGCCCTCTTCAAATTAAAGTGACTCCCGTTCCGCTTATTATTCAACAATGTTCATATGAATTGGCCAAATGGAGAATGGCTGTCGAGTTCAAAAATGGTCAGGTTGCCAGCAAATCGGGGGAATTACATGATGAAATCATTGGATTTAACCCCTATAATTCACCCGTTACTGTTAAGATTGGAAAAATCAAAAGCCAGTCAGGCTGGAATATTACCTTCCCGGAAAAAAGTGAATTCAGTGTTGAAGCAAAGTCAAAATTTCATATTCCAATTGAAATCGAACTTGGTTCCGACACTAGTATTGGTGATGAAGAATTAGAAATTCCATTTGAAATTGATGCGGTTCGACGAGATGTCGTTGATGCGACCAGTCAAAAAGTAAAAAATATTTTTCAAAAATATAACTTTTCAGTTTACAGAACTTATAAAGTGGGTAGTGATAAAATTTCATTAAACGTGGTCGAAACGAGAGATGAAAATGGCAACTTGAATATTGAAGTTACCATCACTAATGATACTCCTGAAATTATGGATTTCACCTGCCGGTTATTTGTACCGGGTCGAAACCCTCTTAAAAAGAAAATTTTCAACGTGAAAGGTAAACGACCTGTCGTTTACAAATTGCCCAATGCTGAAAACATGAAAAATCAACACATTTCCGTTAAAGCCAGCCAGATTCGTGGTGATCATATCCTTAACCACAAATGGATTGTTGGAGAGACATGGGAAGAAGATGAAATAATTCGTAAAAGAAAAGCTCGCCTGGAAAAAATCAGGGGGACAAAATCAGTATTACTAAAAAGAGAACGATTCAGGCAGGCACTTATTGAACGACGAAAAATTCGCTCTGCTCAGTTACCCAGGAATTTCAATAGAAATTAATATCCATATATGACAATCCAAAATTCAAACATCATTGAATACTTGAAAAATTTTGCCCCTTTGGAATTGGCTGAAGATTGGGACAACGTTGGCTTGATTCTTGGTCGAACGGATGCAATCACTCAATCCATCATGACATGCCTGACGTTAACCCCGGATGTGGCTAAAGAAGCGATTGATAATAATATTTCTCTGATTGTTTCTCATCATCCCATCCTCTTTCGGCCGGTACAAAAAATCTCTTCAGAATCTTCCGAAGGAGAAATGGTTCTTTCCCTTATTGAGGCAGGCATTGCTGTCTACAGCCCACACACTGCATTTGATAGCGCCAACAGAGGCATTAATCAGTTTCTTGCAGAACTGCTTGAACTGGAAAATATCGAGGTCCTACGTCCAATGATATCTCTTGAACCGGATGAATCAGCCTCAAGCTCAACAACTGCTGTTATGGGAGCAGGAAGAGCAGGCAAGCTCTCTCAAACAACCTCTTTAGAAGCCTTTCTTCAAAAAGTAAAAAACTGCTTTTCAATGGAGCATGTGCAATATATTGGTGATCTCAAAAAGGACATTTCCCGGGTAGGAATTGCCTGTGGGGCAGCTGCTGAATTCATGGATGATGCACAATCGCTCAATTGTGATCTCTTCCTGACAGGGGAAGCCCGTTTTCATGACTGTTTAAGAGCAAGGACAAGCGGGATCTCGATGATACTGACGGGACATTATGTAAGTGAGCGAATTGCAGTTGAGCAACTTGCTTCCCGAATATCAAAAGAATTTCCATCAATTGAAGTATGGGCAAGTAAAATTGAATCTGATCCGGTAGAATGGATTTAGAAGCCGTTCTTAGCATTTATAAAATGGATCACTCTCTTGACAGAAAAACAGGATTTACAAAAGCATCAACTTTCCCTGGGCGTTGTCTTAAAAAGAGCGTTGAAGTTACGCTGTCCACTTTGCGGAGAAGGGAAATTATTTGAAGGGTATTTTAGAATGCCTGAGAGATGTAAGGGATGTAACCTGAAATACGAAGAAGCCCCCGGTTATTTTCTCGGCTCCACTTATATTAATTACGGTTTAACAATTACACTGACAACGGTTTCCTATATCTGGCTTCATTTTATTGTCGGAATTAAGAGAGACACATTAATTCCTTTTTATGTAATCTTTATTATCCTGTTTGCGCTTTTTTTCTTCAGGTATGCCCGTTCATTCTGGCTGGCAATCGACAAATGGCTTTCGTCCCTCGGACCACAGAACATTCCTGGCGATGATATTGAAGATTGAATTTGTACTGGTTGAACTTACAGTGTGGCGAGCTACGATATTCAATAAAAGCAATTCTTCAGGATGCATTTTTCACGATAAAGAAAAGTATGCTCAATCACATATTACTCTTCTTCGTGTTCATCTTTTAATAATTCCAGCAATTCTTCACTTTGTGGCATCTGTTTGGAAAGCCGATAAAAACTAACACCAAAGCCAGTGAATACTGTCGCAGGAACGGCTATCATGAAAAGAATGCTATACATATAAGCCTGAGGTCTTCGGTCGTCTGTTTCTGTTGCGTTCTTGCACATAGGACAAGCTTGTGCTGTGTTCACAGATATTCCTCCAAGAAGGAACATTCCAACAATCAGTGAATAAAGAAATTGACGCATTCTCATTTGAAGACCTTTTATAAATCTCGTTATGTCTTGTCCAACCATCGCTATATAATTCAATCGACCAATTTAATTGAATTCTCCAACCCTGTCAATTCAATACCTCAGAGTCAGGGTCTGTCAGCTTATTGCAGCAACTGGGTAGTGATATAACATCAGGTATATTACCACACCTGTTACTGAAACATAAAGCCAGATTGGAAACGTTATTCTAGCAATTTTACGGTGTTTTTCCCATTTTTTCTTTAATCCGAGATAAATTGTCACAGATGCAAGAATAGGAACAATTGCAGCCAGAATAATATGGCTGATCAATATTATAAAATAGACTGTTCGGATGACACCTACACCTGTGAATTTCTTTGAACTCGACCCGGTGAAATAATATAACCCAAAATGATAAGCCAGATAGCAAACCAAAAACGCAACGGAAACACCAAAGGCTGTCAGCATTGTTTTTTTATGTGCACTCCGGTTCCCTCTTTTTATCTGGGCTATCCCGGAAATTAAAAGGAGGATCGAAATCGAATTAAGTATTGCATTTACAGTTGGCAATGCCTGAACCACTTTTTCAGCATTCAAAGATTTAAAGCCTTTAAAATTGTTTATTATCGTGAGCAGGACAGGTCTAAATTAACTGTTATCAGGTTGCTCTTTATTTTTCGGTTCTTCTTTTACCTGGCTGGCTTCTTTTTGTTTATCGGGTTCTTTTAACGAATCAGCTTCCTTTTTGATTGTCTTGCGAAGCTTCACCATTTCAGAATCAATCTGCCCGTTATATTTTCCAAGAACAATTCCTTCTGCATTAACAAGCATGATATTGGAACTGTGTGCAATCTCAAATCCTTTCTGGCGAGTATCACTGGTATCTTCAAGAACACTTTGTTTAAAACCAAGGTTAATTAATTCATAAACTTTATCCTGATCACCGGTTAAAAACAGCCATTTTTTGGGATCCGCTTGAAATGTATCTGCATATTTCTGCAACCTTTCAGGAGTGTCGTTTTCAGGATCCACCGTGATGGTCACCAATCGAATGTCATCATCTTTGAGTTTTTTTTGAAGCTTTGCCATCTGGGATGTAATTTGATAACAGGGACCAGCGCAATTAATAAAGATGAAACTGACAGCCCACGGCTTCCCGAGAAGATCTTTTTTTGTAATCTCCTTGCCACTACGTTCCGTTAATTTAAAATCCATTAATTCGAATGGAAACATTTTAACAACGATGGTCCTCGGCTTGCCATTGTTGTCATCTTCATCTTCATCTTCGTCATCATCATCATCATCATCCTGGAGAACAATAATGTCCCCCTGCTCAGTATCCTTTTCAGGCATGTTTGAATTTTTCCAGACGAAAAATAAAGCACCTAATGCAAGAATCCACAGAACGGATCCAAGCATTATTATTTTTGAGCGACCGGAGGAAGAATCCGGATTGTTTGACTCGGTAGACATTCTCTTACCTATAAAATAACGACTTTAAGTATTTCTAAAATAATCTTAAACCTGATCCTGCATTTTGTATTTTGTATTTTGCGTCTTAGTTTTTCACATTAGTTGATGTTCTTTTTTAAGTCAGATAAACCGAAACAGCTAAACAGCAAACACAAAAACCAAGCGTGATCAGTACAGATGCCTTCATTGACGGAAGACCGTTTGACACAGGGATATTATACTCAAGATACATGAGTCGGCGTAGTCCTGAAACTCCATAAGAAAGGGGATTCCAGCGAATTATTGCTGTCAGCCAACCAGAATCACCACCGGGAAACATGGCGCCCGATAACAACCACATTGGCATCAGGAAAACAGACATGATCGCATGAAAACCTTGAATGGAATCCATGGGCCAGGCAATGATATAACCTAAAGCTGTTAAAGCAATTGAAAGCAAGACCGAAAAAAAGAACAGGTAAATGCAAGCGAGAAAACTCAATTCAAATTCGAGCGAAGGGGCAAGCCCGATATAATAAAGTGATGGTCCAATCGCAAAGAAGATCACAACCTGAATCACCGCTAAAGCTGCCCCCCCTGTTACTTTTCCAATCACGATGGCTAACCTCGGCACAGGAGCCACCAATACTCCCTGCAAAAAACCTTCCGTCCGATCCTGTATAATAGAAATGGTTGAAAATATTGCAGTAAACATGATTATCAAAACTGCAATCCCCGGCAGGAAATATTCCTGATAACTCATTCCTTCAGGTGCCCACTCCGGTGGCTGAAACGAACCTTTTAAACCTGCGCCAAAAAAGACCCAGAATAAAATCGGTTGAAGCAATGCACCAATAAAACGAGAACGTTGACGGAAAAACCGAACCAGTTCACGGGAAGCTAACGACCAGACAGCTAACCAGAACGCTGGCTTGCAACTGATACTCTTATCGGCATCTGGTTTATTATCGTTTTCTGGTTTTTCACTCATCACGAAATCTCTTCCCAGAATTGATGGCCAGTTTTTGATATGAAAACATCCTCAAGTGTCGGCTTTCCCAATACAATAGATCGAATATCATCTGAAAATTGCTCGACAATATCCCGCACCAGTTCATGCCCGGATTCTTTTTCGATTCTTAATAAAGAACCAATCTTCTGCGGAGTCAACTGAAATGCACTCTCAATTTTCACCAGCAACGCATCAGGATCATCAGAATGAATGGTAATACAGTCGCCTCCAATACTTTCTCGTAATTCATCAGGAGTTCCATTAGCAACAAGAACTCCGTGGTCCAGAATGCCAAGCTGATCACAATTTTCCGCTTCATCCATCAGGTGGGTGGTCACAATCACTGTCATGTTCTGAACGTCACGAAGTTGTTTAATATAAGTCCAGACATCCTTTCTGGCTCCGGGGTCCAATCCGGTATTCGGCTCATCCAGTAACAGTACTTCAGGGTTGTGCAACATTCCTTTGGCAATTTCGACTCGTCTTTTAAGTCCGCCGGAAAGCGATTTCACATAATCATTTTTACGATCCGATAATCCCAGTTTTTCAAGAAGATCATCAATCCGTTGATGCATCTGTTTTCCACGAATTCCATACAGGTAAGATTGATATTTAAGGTTTTCTCGAATGGTCAACCTGTCATCCAGGCTGGGAGACTGAAATGTAATCCCGACAAGTTTTCTGACTTCATCCGGTTTTTGAAACACATCCAGACCAAGGATGGAAAGTTTTCCTGACTGGATAGGAAGAAGCGTGCAAAGCAGGCGGAAGAGAGTCGTTTTGCCGCCACCATTGGGGCCTAGCAGTCCAAATATTTTGCCCGTTTCTACAGAAAAGCAAACATCTTTTAAGGCTTCATGGCTACCATACCGGTGCGAGAGATTTTCAACATTCACTGCGAAAGATTGGGGCATGGGAGCGTTTCTATAAATGATATAGAAGGTTTAAGTGTCATCCCGACTTGATACAGTGCGCCACATTCTAAACTATTCCCAGAGCAACTTATTTTTCTTCGTCGCCTGCCTGGATTATGAGTGCCAGGTTTCAATAGGTCAAAACGTATCCTTCGCGATCACAAAAAAGCGTAACACGCTTTAATGCTTTTTCTCGGACGTAGTTTTCTCTTCTGAAGACTCCGATTCTTTCAAATTCAACACATGGGAATGTCCATCGCCATGCGACAAGGTTGTTTCATACTGAGGGACATCCACCAGATAATAATGAAGACCGATATCCGGAAGAATAGCCAATGGAAGTCCAATTGCAAGAATAGTTGTCGGGGCAAGCAAAACGTATTTCCAATTTCCTTCAAACTTCAAATGCATGAAATACATCATCACGCACAATGCTTTACAGACGGAAATGGACAATACAATTGTTGCCAGAACTGCTTTACTTTCAATATGAATGAAATCCATCAAAACAGACATGCTTGTAAAAGCACATAACGCAAAAAACACATAAAGGTAATTCACGTGATGAGTTTCATGCTGATCGGACATTATTCTTCTCTCCCTGTTCGTATGCAGGATATTTATTTTAAGTCGTTATAAAATTTTAATATTAATTAAATGATATATAAAAGCGGGAACAGGAAAATCCAGACAAGGTCTACAAAGTGCCAGTAAAGGCCACTGTTTTCAACCCAGTCCGTCCATCTTTCATCCAGGTTTGCTCCCTGTTTCAATGCCAGAATGAATAATATCATTCCAACAATCACATGGATGGCATGAAAACCTGTCATCAGAAAATAATTAGAAACAAAAAGGTTTCCATAGATAACCGGATGCGGCTCATGAACTGATGACAACAAACTGCCATAGTCTGATTTTCGCATTGCAGTTAATTCTGTTTTGAATTCATCCAGGGAATAGTCTGGTGAAATAATTTCCCCTTTGGGAACTTCCCCTTCAGCTTTTGAAACTAATTCCAAATATTTCAGATCCAACGCCTGCAAATTAACAAGGCTTTTATTCTTGCCATCGTCTTTGGTAATCAATTCAGAGAGCATTGCTCTTTTTGCCAGCCGTTTTTCATTTCCTTTGACGAGCGATGCATATTGTCCATCAATAACTTCGCCAATTTCCCTTAAGCCTTTTGCAATCGCAGCTTCATCGGTTTCTGCGATATGCCCGGGTAACAGGTCATGCGAAAATTTTCCATAGTATTCAACGGATTTGATTCCGAGAAAAACAAACGCAAGAACCAATGTATATGTAAGGAATTTTCTCGCTTTTGCAAAATCTTTATTAGCCATGGCTGCATGTGCAAGGACAACGCAATAACTGGAAACAATCAACACAAATGTGTTCGTCCCACCCAATGCAATATTGATATGGGTATCTGCAGGATTCGTTGGCCAATTCGGAGAACCGAGTCGCAACACGATATACGTACCGATGAATGCGGTAAAGAACATAATTTCGGTACCCAGAAATAACCACATTCCCAATTTGGAATTAGGAATGGGAATTCCCATTTTGAGTGTGGGTGCCTGTTGATGGTCTGTCATGATTTCACTACTTCTTATTGATATTCTTATTTATATAAACGTCGATATTTTAAAACGCTTGAACTAATTTATTTTTATCTTGTCGATGTCTCATTCCGAGGATTAACTTAACAGGTAAAAATGATCCCAGGTCATAACCGCCAGTAACAGGGGCAGGTAAACCAATGATGTCAACAATAATTGACGAGCTGTCTTCCGGGATTCATCCAACATGAACCTGATTGAACTGATTAAGTAAACCAATCCAAGAATTAATGCAGTGTATGTATAAAATGTTCCTGCAATAGAAAGTTGACTTGCAAGAAGTGTCACAGGAATAAGTGCAATTGCATAAAATATTGCAATCCAGCCTGTGTGACCTTTCTTAATTGCAATCTGTGGAAGCATTTTTAAACCTGCTTTTTCATACTGGTCTTTGTAAATCCACGCAATTGCCAGAAAATGTGGGAACTGCCACATAAATAAGATTCCAAAAAGCGTCAACGCTTCCAAACTATAGGAACCCCCTGCAGCTAACCAACCTAATACAGGTGGCAACGCTCCCGGAATCGCACCGATCATAGTGCAAAGTGTACTTTTTCTTTTTAGTGGCGTGTAAATTCCGACATACAGAATCATTGTCAGGCAGGCTAGCAATGTTGTTTGAAAATTGACAAACAGATAAAGAAAAATTAAACCGATCACACCACAAAACAGACCAAACAACAAAACTTCAGCAGAACTCAGTCTGCCGGTGGGTAATGGTCTGCTTTTTGTTCGTTCCATTCGGGAATCTGTGTCACGCTCAACCCATTGATTCAACGTATTGCTTGCAACAGCAACTAAAGAAATCCCTATTAATGTTTGTAAAAGCCCAATTAATGAAATGACAGATTCAGAGGCCAGAAAATATCCAATGGTCACTGTGACCAGAACCATGACGGAAATTCTTGGCTTCATCAATTCATAATAAACCGCAACCCGGCTTAACCCGGAACTGAGAAGTGATTTATTATAAGATTGAGGATACGTTTCGTGTGCTCGGATTGTACTCATGAAAGACCCCCTTTAACGGAAAGGGAATCTATCGGAGAAATTGAGCCACCAATATTTTCGGTCAATGTTTTTTCTGTTGTCGAATTTTCCGAGGCCACCCGATAAACACGGATCATATGAATCACGGAAGTCATCAAGACGACCATTCCAATAATTGTGTGGGTAGATCGAAAAGTAATTTGTATTGGCGAATGCTGGACGGCAACATAACCCATCGAGACCATTCCATATTTTGTAATAAAGGCCCCAACCCCTAAAGAAACTTGAAGCAGTACAATCAATAAAGTCCAGTTTGCAGATTTAATCAACCATCGATTATGCGTTTGTCTTGTTTGAAAATTTAAAACAAAAGCAAACAGCAACACCAGAATAGCAAGCGCTATATGCTCAAAAACAGAACGCCCTAAATGCCTGAGCATTCCGCCAACAAGATATTGTCCAAAGATAATCAAAGGAAGAAGCGTGGAAATTGGCTTGATAAAACTGGCTGGCTCACTCTGCTCATCTTGTTTTTCAGACTGGTCTTTTAACCATGATTTGCTTGTAAACAGAATCAAACAACTGATCAACGTAAAAACGACTGCTGCAAATGATGCATGAATTAAAGCCATGATACGTACATCAACCAGAACGCGAACACCACCTAGAATTCCCTGTATGATAATTCCAATCAGAATGCTGAATGCAACAACTTTGATCCATTTCCGTTCTTCCGTTTTCATGGCGATAACAAACAGAATAATGGAGATAAAACCTATCAAGGAACCGGCTAGCCTGTGGCCATGTTCCAGGAATTTATCTCCAGCAGATTCCAGCCAGGGATAGAAAAACATGTTATGGCCATCGGAAGAAGGCCAATCAGGAAAAGCCATCCCCGCATCAAATGTTGTCACTAATGCACCCATAATAATAGGCAGCAAAGAAACGACTGCGGTAATCACAGCGAATCGATGAAGCCAAGGGTGATAAGTTGGTGACGACATTATTAAATTCAGTTTCAGTTTATTAAAGTGATTTTATTTCGATAACAATTTTATTCGCGAGACTATCTACATCAGATTCAGGAATCTTCTGTCTCGCCTGTATCTTTTTTCTTTTTCTTCACCGGAGGTTCTGTCTGCATAAGAAAATCTTTATCACCAGAAAGTGGAGAAGAATATTCGTAAGGTCCGCGATAAACTACCGGAGGGATATCAAAGTTTCCATGCCCCGGAGGAGATGGAGCTGTCCATTCCAGACTGTTTGCATTCCACGGGTTTCTTCCACATTTTTTCCCATAGAACATGCTGTAGAAGAAATTTCCGAGAAGAAGAAACTGTGCAACTCCCATCAAAAGGGCAGAAATGGTCATAAATTGATTCATTGGAAGCAGATGTTCCAGATAAGGATGCAAATAAGGATCTGCGTATCGCCTCGGCATTCCCGCGACACCCAGGAAATGCATTGGGAAGAATGTTCCGTTTGCACCTAGAAACGTCAGGAAGAAATGCCATTTGGCAACAGAATCATTCATCATTCGGCCGAACATTTTCGGGAACCAGAACTGGATTGCGCCAAAGACACCAAACAGGGTTGCACCAAACAGGACATAATGAAAATGCGCGACAATGAAATAAGTATCGTGAATATAAATATCAACAGGAACAGCAGCCATGAAAATACCGCTTAATCCACCAACAACGAACATCGTGACAAACGCTGCACAATTCAACATGACAGCATTAAACTGAATTCGGCCACCCCACATTGTGCCAATCCAGTTAAATGTTTTCACTGCGGAAGGCAATGCAATCATCATTGTTGAAAGCATAAAAGTCATTCCAAGTGCTGGGTTCATTCCACTTGTAAACATGTGGTGTCCCCAAACAATAAACCCGAGACCAGCAATTGCTGACATCGAATAAACCATTGGTTTGTAACCAAACAATGGCTTTCGGCACATCGTCGCAAGCATGTCTGAAACCATTCCCATTGCAGGAAGCAACATGATGTAAACCGCGGGATGAGAATAAAACCAGAAAAGATGCTGCCAGAGTAAAGGCTGACCACCCCCAATAGTGGGAGATGCATTATTGACAATAATAGAAGCAGGAATAAAGAAACATGTTCCTAATTCACGGTCTGCAACAAGCATGAATCCTGCAGCAGTTAAAACGGGTAAAGCAAAAGCTTGAAGGATTGCAGTAATAAACAATCCCCAAATTGACATAGGCATTCGGAACAAAGTCATTCCGGGTGCACGCATGTTGATAATTGTCGTCAGGTAATTAATGGAACCCATCATGGAAGAGAAACCGACGAAAGTCAGTCCCAGTAACCAGAATGTTTGTGCTGCACCAGAACCGGGAGCTGCATCTTTAATCGCGGAAAGAATTGGATAAGACGTCCAACCGGAAGCAGGTCCTCCGCCAAACAAAAAACTCATTCCAAAAAGCATCATGGCAGGCCACATGAACCAGTAACTCAACATGTTCAAAGTGGGAAACGCCATATCATCTGCACCAATTTGCAATGGAATCAGATAGTTTCCAAATGCACCTGCAAGGATCGGAATGATCACAAGAAAGATCATCACGGAGGCATGCATAGTGAAAAGCATGGTGTAGAATTCGGGGGAAATCTGGCCCCCTTCTGAGGCAAAATACTTCCCTAGTATAGGCATATTGGACCAGGGAAACGCTAATTGCCAGCGAACCGCTAGCGCCAACGCTCCACCCACCATCAACATCAGGACCGTAGTTATAAGGAACTGGATACCAATGATTTTATGATCGGTTGAAAAAACATATTTTTTAACAAAGCTTAATTCATGATGTTCTGCATGTGTATCTTCTGCATGATCTGAATTGAAACCTGCATCTGCTGGGTTTAATGTGCTCACCTACGCACCTCACTCCTCTTCTTCGTCATCATCTGATTCAGCGGAAACGCCGTCATCAAACTGCTCTTTTTGTAATTGTAATAAATAATTTTTATATTCATCTTCCAGTTGCGCAACAACTCGGGCCTGCATTTTGTAATGACCCCAGCCACATAATTCTGCACAAACCAGTTCATAGGAAAAACCTTTGATCGACTCGTCATATTTTTTGGTTTTGTTATCAACATTAAACCAGATGGGAATCACTGTTCCCGGGACTGCATCCTGTTTGATTCTTAATTCAGGAACGAAAAAGGAATGCTGCACATCCCCCGAACGTAAATGAATCAGGACATTTTTACCGGCTGGTACATGTAAATCGTTAACCGTATAAAGATCTGTAGGACGAGGGTTCTTAAGCCAGTCTGTAATATCAGCTTTGCCTTCAAATTTTGTATCAGGACCCGGATAACGAATTCGCCATTCAAATTGTCTTGCAGTAACTTCAGCAATCGGCTGGCTGACGGCATCTTGATCAAAAGTACTTTGAACTCGGAATTTTGCCCAGACTTCCATTTGGTACAATGCGATAAAAAGCATCACAACACAGGGAAGGACCGTCCAGATAATTTCCAGGTTATGACTACCATGCGTATAAAGTGCTTTTTCATTTTTTTGTATATGTGCACCTTTCCAGAGAACATATCCAAATGCAATCTGCGTTCCAATGAAAACGATTGTGACAATGATCAATATCAAATTGAACAAGCCATCGATCTCAACCCCTATGGGAGAATTGGATTCTCCCGGAAACCACCAGTTCATTCCTGGCGCCATTGCACAGACAACCAATGCCACGATAGGCCAGAACATAAAAAAAAGACACCAGAATTTTTTCACTTTTTCCCCTCACTCTCCCGGCAATTCAAAGAATCACCTATTTAGCGAAGTCAGTCAGATAATATTAAAATTACAAAATCAATGTTTATAATAACGATTCGAATTACGATTATTTCTGAGACACTTTTTCAGTCTCAGTTGCATGTGAAGATTGACCTTCAAAAGGAACACTCATCACATAATTGGTTAAATGCCAGATTTCTTCATCCGTTAAAGTTCCAGCAAATGCAGGCATCGGAGTGCCCTTGATCCCTGAATAAACTCGACTGTAAAGATCAATCGGTCTTCGACCACCTCGATAAATACCGCGAGTCAAATCTCTTGGTTTAACATGTTTATCCCACATGTCGAACAAGCCGGGTTGATCATATTCTTTATTTGTTCCCGGAATCTTCCTGAACAGTTTTGTTTCCGGGCCATTCCCGATTCCTTTGGGTCCGTGACACGTTGCACACTTTGCCTTATTGGAAAGATACAGTTCACGCCCTTTTTGCCGAGACTCTGGCGAATCAGGAACACGAGAAATCTTCGGAACAACAAGGCTTTCCTTACTATTAGCACGAGTCCAGGTTTCCGCAACTTCTGTTGCCAACCCGTCTACGGTCTCACTAAATTCTACTGAAAGTAATTCTTGTAGTTCCTTACTAATTGCTTCTGAGGTTTCACCCTCTTTCTTTCGGCTTCTCACCGCTGCAGTGGAATAATCTGCTTCCAGTTCTGCAACCATTTTCTTTTCCAGTTCACCGCGGGATGATAACCATTGAACATAGGAAAGAATGGCTTCCAGTTCATCATCTTTCAACAACATGAACGAAGGCATGTATGTTCCGGGAATCCCTTTCTTCACAATTCGCTGCAAGTCTGCATGGCTCACTTTTTCTGTTGAGAGAGTGGATGTGAATTTGAAAACTCCATCACGATAATCACGAGGACGAGGATTCAAATATTCTGAAGTCGGACCATTTCCGTCACCACTGACTCCATGACAATGCAAACAGTGAGTCATATAAAGTTTGCGGCCATGCTGTAAAACAAAACCGGGATTGATAATAAACTGATCCCCTTCTTTGGGATCTTCAGACAATTTTTTTGCAAGAACTATCTCTCCTGTTTCAGCAGAATATGATTCAATCGGGATATCCCTGAATAGATCTTCTTCAGCAGCAGCAAAAGAACCGGTTAGCCAACGCAAGATGGAGTTTTCAGGGAGTATTTCCTGTTCATTATTAAAACTGACAGAAAATGCATTTGTTGAACTTCCGGGCTCTTTGACCTTCCCTTTAATACTACCGTAATTAATGGGGAATCGCTCCCACGCTTTCATATCAACGGGAGTACCAAATTTATCCAGCAGGTTGCGTTGAACCGCATTTTTTGCAGGACCATGAAGTGATTTTGTTCGTTTACTCAATTTGAATTCTGCAGGTGATGACATAAACAAACTGTCACAGCCTGAACAACAAATGAACGACAGTACGATCAAACTGTTTATTAACCGAAAACTCATACCAAACCTGACACAAAAATTATTAAATTCTTTTAAGAGTTTAACCTCTTAACAAATATTTCCAAAACTAAACAAACTCTTCACTCAACAATCAATTTCCTGAAAACTTGTCAGCCGGAAAATCAATCATGACTGTAACCGTTTCATCAGGTTTAATATCAACCTGTAATTTTCTATCGATAAACCCGCCATTGGCAGCTTCATGCCAGACACGAAGTTGATGTTTTCCTGCTGGCATTTTGGGAATTTCAAATTCACCATTCTCATTTGAGACTGCACCATATGGATGACTCAAAGGCAAATGATACCCTCTCATCCAGGCGTGCAAGTCGCACTTCACTTCTAAAGGAGTTGATTCTTCTTTGGTGTAAGTTAAAGATTGTCCTTTACTGTCCACCAGTTTATTAAATGGATTGTTTTTCTTCGGAAACGTGTGAGTATTATGAGCAATGGGATCAGAATTCATAATCATAAAAGGAATTCCTGTTCTCATAATTACTGCATGCGGAACAAATCGACAATTTTTCTGATCGAAAACTACATCCTGATTTTCAACTGCAGGAATCTTCAATCCTTTGGGAACCTTAGCCATATATATGAATGTATTGGCCACACCACCCTCTGCATTCACAACCAGTCGATCGTCAGGCACATCTTTTGCGGAACAGATCGCAGCATCAGCAACCTTGGAACCCATTTTAACGAGCACGGAAAGTTTAGGAGCAGTCCCTTTGAAAACAACTTTTCCTTTTAATGTTCCGAAACCAACAGGTGCAGCAGCGCCACTTGATGACTCACCACCTGAACTCTCATTCTCGACCACATCTGGAATAATTGTGACTGTTGTTGAAGAGGTAGCCCCTCCACCACAGCCAACAAACAAAAATGGCAGAAGCAATATCATTAATGGTGTAACTAATTTCATATTTTTCATTTGGAATCAATCTCTTCGGGATTCTTTTGATCCTCTTTCTTAGCACTTTTTTCTTTGGGTGGTTTGTAGTCAGTAATACCAATTGTTTCCATTAAATGCGTGTAATTCATTAACGCATCACGAACTCCGATAACCTGACTTTCTCGCTCCCCGTTAAACAAGTCCGGGAATTCTTTTTTATCACGAGCGATAGGTAATGGCATTCCTGTATAAGGAGTAACCCACCTTGGATTATAAAGCCAGAGCATGACCCAGTCTGGTTTTAATCTGCGATTCACATTCACCAGGTTGGGACCACGAATCTGCTTGGAAGGATCACCTGTTCCCTTAACAACTTTTCCTCCAACGGAATGGCATGTAACACAAAGAGGCATGTTCAATGCTTTCCAGCAGATGTCAAGGTATTCTTCATCCCTTTTCAAATTGCCCGATGCCACCAGTTGCTGTTTTCGACTTGAAAGGTATTCAGGTTCTTTCTGGGGAATATCCTGATATGGGAATTCCGTATTATCAATGGCAGCAAAATAATTGGCCAATGATTGTGCTTCCATATCACTCATATTGAATTGAGGCATTCGTAAAACAGTTGTATGTCGAATTTTCCCTGGGTTCAATAAGAACTTGTAAAGCCAGGGTGTCTGAACTTTAATTCCTTCTTTATTCAAGATAGGTGGAGCCATCTGCCAGGCAAGATCAGGGTTTCCATTCGTTTTCGTTTCCATCAGATTTTGGACAAGAAACTCTGCAAACGATCCCCCTTTAGCAGGTTTATAATAACCTTCAGAATTTTCATCCGGTCGAATAATCTGTGAATAAGGAACCGTAATTTTCTCAGATGGCAGAAGCAGGTTTTCACCGACTTGCAAGGGTTGCCAAAGATTGAATGTGAATTCCCAGTCTTCAGGATCATCTTCAGGGTCCGGTTTTGCACCAACAATCCCATAAAAACTGACAACAGGCAAAGTCATTTTCTCTTCATCAACAATCACATTGCGCGATTCACCCGTTAAACCGTTATGGGCTGAATGCAATTTCAGAAGAAGTTTTTTACCCGCTTCATACTGATCTGATCCAAGTTCTGATCCAACCAAGTCTTCAAGGTCAGCAGCAAAACGAATCTCGGGCAGTTCCGTCATATGACAGCCGGTGCAATTGTATTTTCGCAACAATCGCTCACCATCAATGATCGCCTGACTCCGTTTATCCGGCTGATAAATGTATTCACTAGCAGGTGGCTCTGCAACCAATCCCAGAATAAAGGTAGCGACTTCCTCTGCTTCCTCTTCCGTAAGTGGGAACTTAGGCATTCTCAAACGTTCATCATAACGTTTCGTTTCAATTTTTTCATAATCATAACTTCGAGGAGCTCGCAACTTCTGCCAGACAAACCCTTCACGACCATGATGCAATATGCTTTCATAGAAATAAGCAGCTGATAAATCTTTTTCACCATTTTCGCCAGGAGGGAGACCTGAACCAGCTTCTTTTTCAATAGCATGAACTCGTTCTGCGGTACTCGAACCATCTGGTTCACCATGATGATGAAGAAATTCTGCAATATGTTCGAATGCAAGTTTGCTTGTTTCTTTGCGTCCCCAATCCTGCAATGTCGTTCCAACAGGTCGAGCCGTTTCAAATCCGGGAATATCATGACAACCATAACAGCCATAGCGGGAGATCGTTCTTCTTCCGACATAGTTCAGTTTCATTCGATGCCATTCCGCTTCAGACATTGATTTACTATCACTCAAAAGCTCAACTTCATCCCCTTTAATTCTCTCTTTTGGAACAGGGAATGCATGGTTTTTTGAAGTAAGCAATCCTTCAATTTCTTCATCCCGAAGTAATTTTGAACCTCTTAAAAACAGGACGACCAGTTTATCAAGAGCTTCATTTTCAACTTTGATTTTCTTGTAATCCCCTTTAGATCCTTCCATCAAGAAGGCAGCAATGTCTGCAGCAGGATCAATCGTCTCCCCTTTCAGATCAAAAGCTTCCAGAAAGAGATTAGGCATCTTTGTTCTTTTGTGATGCCTTTCCGGCTCACGAACCCACGTATATAGCCAACGGAATCCTTCAGATTGAGTCAGTTTCTGACCAGATTTAAGTGGTTTGATTTTCTGGGAAATCTTACTGAGATCAGGACCGAAATCAGCTTTTCCCCCTTCAACTTTTCCATGACTATGGCAAGCCATACATCCCCGCTGCGTGAACAATTCCTGACCACGTTTTGCGTTCGGTTTGTAAGACTTTGCCGGCTTGAGTAAATCAATCGGTTCTGATTTATCAAACAGGTAAGTTGTCAGGCTCGCAATTTCCACAGGCATTAATTCTTTTGCCAGTTCATCCTCTTGGTTTGTCAGATGGAAGAACTGAGGCATTTTGGTTGTGGGACGGAAATTTTTCGGTTCTTTGGTCCAGATTTCAGTCCATGCTTCTGTTGTTTTGGAAGCAATATGCCTTAATGCAGGACCAACTTTTCTCATTTGACCTGCAATTAATCCGGGATCAGCTGCAATTTTTGCAATCTCTTCAGGAGTTCCCGGCTCTAAACGAAGATCAGGTCCAATTGATTCTCCGTTCTCATAACCATGAATTTCATGGCAGCCAAAGCAACCATATTTCTCAATAATTTTATAACCATTGTAAACTTTAGGAGCACTGTTTCCATGAGCCAGACTGTTACCCAGTTCTTCCATTTTGTGATGGCATTTAATGCAGGTTGCCTCGGTGAATCGTTTTGCATACATGGGATATTCCCAATAATGATTCGTTTTGAAGCCGTACTTGTGTTCCCATTCATGATGCTGGGCTGGATCATTGAAATAGTGGGCAGCATTCGTGAAGTTCACACCCGATCCCTGACCTTCATGACAAATGGTACATCCGAATTTTCCTGATGGATGCGGACTGGCTGAAGTCAGATATAAATCGGTATTTGGATGCGTTGCATAAGGCTGCGGGTATTTGTTTTCCTTAACCCAGTCTTTTGGGTCTTTACTATCAGTTTCACCGAAGGGATAAGTAGGAACACCCCCTGCCTGCACTTTATCAATTCCAAGATGGCACGTTCTACAACGGTCAAACCTAGCAGTCTTTGACATTCCCAACGTAATTTTCAAGTTAGGCAACCAGATTTGATCAACCTTCTGATGTGAATTAAAGCCATCGATAATCGGCCATTCCATAATCGCTCGTTTGACCGATTTTAATGTTCCTTCCGGAGCCATTTCATCAACAGCTTTGTGAATCAGATTTAAATCAGTTTGTAATTTCCCCAAAGCTGCTTTCAGGTCATCCAGTTTTTTTGATTTCCCACTCACCTTCGCATTTGCTTCAGCCAATATTTTATCTTTAAGCTGAAGATCAAGTTCCATTTTCTCAACAACAGCCTGCTGCTTGTCAAAAAGAGCTTTTTTCTCATCCTGGACAGATTTTGGTTTATTATTGGCAATCGCAAGATCGTAGTTTGCCCGAGCAACATCGCGGTGAGCACGTTCACTTTTGATATCACGCGCAAGAACATCGGATACCAGCTTCGCTTTGGCTGCTTCTTTTTTGAACTTCAAATAGTCCTGATCATTTCCCAGCGACTCTTTTTCAGAATTAATACTCTCTTCTAATTCTGTGGTTTTGGTTTCAAACTCACTCGTTTTAATATCACGCTTTTGCTGCTCGCCGAGTGCAACATTCACCTTAGTGAAGGATCTCTGGTAATCATGCCACTCTTCGCTGTGATCTTCAGCCATCATCCATAGAGTCACACCCAATAGCGCAACAGCACTACAGGCAAAAATGACATGCATTTTATTCAGATCACGCCAATATTTTTCCGTTGCCGGCATGGCTTCTTAACCTCATTTATTAATCCATCATTGCAGTCAGGCAGGATGGATTGGTTTTTTATTAATTTGGAATTTACAAAAATAATAAATTCTGAAATCTCAGATATTAAAGAACCATTCAGGAATGGCCACAATATACTTCAGGTTTAACACCCACCTTAAAAGCATTTTAATAGGCAAAGCTGCCATCAAAAGAATCAAGTTGGTGAAAACCATAAACCGAATGAAACCCATTCGATTATAATATTTTCTGAAATAACCGGTTGCTGCCATAAGTGGTGGCAACGCAGCCAGGTAAAGGAAAACGAAAATCAAACCAACCGATTCCCGAATCAGGATGGTGACTGATTGACTTGCAAAACTTGCACCCGCTTCTGCAACAGGTCTTCCCACACCTAACATATCGTCCCAGACGATTTCAGATAAATTCTTATTATTCAACGCTTCCAGTTTATGAACGTCCCAGAATTCATAGATTCCAAAGAAGTTCCAGTTGGGACCACGTAAAAATGTTCCCAGCACAATCAACGCAACCCACAACGGGAAAAACCCAAAGAGGAATGTACTGACTGCAAAACTACGTTCATTAAACGTGTAATACCCGTTCCCACTTTTATTAAAATCAATATACGGAAGGGCCATCAACCCCCCCAGGATCACACTTGGAAAAACCACCCCTGCCAACCAGGGATCGTAGTACACAAGCATTTCCTGCAAACCAAGAAAGTACCAGGGAGCTTTTGACGGGTTAGGAGTTTTCGCGATATTCGCAGGTTCTTCCAAAGGTGCAGGAAGCCCGATTCCCCAGGCAACCAGAATCACGGTCAGAACAATCATGCAAATCAGTTCAGGATAAACAAGATCAGGCCAAACCAGGACTGATTCATTATTTTCTCGTTCACGAATAGGCAAGCCTTGCGCCATCCGACGATCATTATCAACTGCACGACTAAAGTAAATCCATGTAAAAAATCCGAGAAGAAAAAGCATTCCCACAATCGGAACATTATCAGGCTTCCCGACAATCTGGCGAAAATCCCAGTCGGTCATACTTAATGCAAGAAAGAGGATGGACATGTTCAGCAAGATCCAGGCAACGGTTGGCTTGGTCCACCATTCCCGCAACCAGATCATCAAAGCAAAACCGCCGACTGTCAATGCAAAATAAACTCTTGGGTCAGCCAGAATACTATCAACGGAATCCTTAAAAAACTCAGGGAGCGAAAGCATAAATCGATCGGGACTGCCAGATCCTGAGAAATGGGCAAAGGAAACCAGACCAAGAAACAGGGAATATGCAAACCATGTCGTTGCAGAAGGAACTTCCATCCCCCCAAAGATATCCCATACCTTGAAATGCTTCTGTTTTTTCAACTGGGCCATCGCCCAGAAAGAATTCATCAAACAGAGAATCAGATATAACCATCCCAGGCCAAAGATAACACTGCTTGTCAAATTTGGATGTGCCATTATCTTCTCACCACTTACTCTATACCTGAAAAATTATTATTAATGGAGAATTATTCTCAAACAAACGAAAACAGAGTACATTACAAAGGCTGACTGATTCCACCATCTTTACGAATACGCCAGAAGTGAATTGCAATCAAAAGGGCAACCACTAACGGAATCGCAACACAATGCAAAATATAAAATCGATTCAGGGTTGCTTCACCCACAAAACGACTTCCCAATAGCAGGAAGCGCGCATCGCTCCCGCTCGTTATTAAATCGTAGCCTCCGATATTCAATAATTGCGCCCCCGGACCTTCATATCCAAGGAATGGAGTAGCACGAGCCATGTTCGAACCAACGGTAATCGCCCAGACAGCCAACTGATCCCACGGAAGCAAATAACCGGTGAACGAAAGAAGTAGGGTTAATACCAGAAGGATCACGCCGACGACCCAGTTAAATTCTCGCGGAGGTTTATAACTTCCTGTCAAAAAGACGCGGTACATATGCAACCAGACCGCAATAACCATTGCATGAGCCCCCCATCGGTGGATCTCGCGCATAATCCCCAACGTACTCACATCGCGCAAGGCCAATATATCGTTAAACGCCCACTCCAATGTCGGACGATAATAAAACATCAACAGAACGCCGGTAATCGTTTCGACAAGAAACAGGAAGAACGTCACTCCCCCCATACACCATGTGTAGGAAAGGGCAATCCCCTGTTGCTTCACAGAAACAGGGTGCAAATGCAAAAAGAAATTTGTCAGAACAACGACAATTCGATTTCGTCGATCATGCGGCGCAGGATGACGAAAGATACTTTTCCAAATTTGCGAATCGCGAATATAATCACCGATCGACATCGGTTCCCACCTATTCTATATCTCACCTATATTTTTTCAACACAGGCTTTTATCTACACAGAGTTTTTAACAATCCAAGGCCTTGAACAAAGACCTTACCAAAAAAATCTCAGACAATTTCAATGTAGGAAGCAGCGTCTTCCCACTGCCCCATTTCTTCCTGAAACTTCTGACCTTTATCAACTTCAATCATGCCATCTTCAGCAACCCGAATCCCCATCCGTTCTAACGGCCGTGGAGCAGGACCTTCAAAGTTAACACCGTTTTTATAAAATCCTGAACCATGACAGGGACATTTAAACTTTTGCTCACCTTCAAGCCAGTTGGGAGTACACCCTAAATGAGTACAGACGGAAGCGAGTGCATAAATTTCACGCTTTCCTTTCCAATCCACATTCACCAGCCAAATACCAAACTGTGCTTTCCACTTTGTAATCACGGCATCTGCAGGATAATCACCCACAGGCCCAACCTTGAATTTACTGGGCGGCTCGACCATTGCATTAGGCATCATGAATCGAGCAATTCCGAGAGTGAAAATACCTGCAGCTGATCCCATTGCCATCCAGGCAATTGCAAAAGGAGATAGTAGCAACGCCATCAACATGTTACGCCGGGGAACATCTTTGCCTTTT
>JAJRVU010000312.1 GCA_024277145.1 Planctomycetota bacterium | reverse complement strand
TTTTGAAATTGTGCGAAATCGAATGTTTCGCTGCATCGGCTTTAGGTCCAATAGAGTTAATCAATCGATGACATCGCTATTAATGTCAGGAATTGGCTTATTAACGCTAATAACTAGCTTAATAACGAAATGTTGGTTCAGGGGAGTAAGGTCTGAAATGGGGGGAGGAAGGCATGTTTTGTGGCAATGACGACATAAAAGATGAGATTTTGGGTCAGACCTGTCGCTGAAGAAAAATAAAAAAAAGTTATTTTCGACATATTTTAACTAAATTTACAATTTGTTCGAAAAATCTTTTTTACCATCGGGAAAATTTTCGTATCATAGTAGCAACAATTTATTACTTTTTTGCAAAGCCCATTCCTTGTGTTACACAAGGCATCCAGCCGTCACATACATATGTGGTGGGTCGTAGTACCCTAAAAATAGGTCTGGAGATGGATTGGCATGTCCGTCTGAAACACTAAGCCAGCAGAATCTGGCTGAAAGTGCGTACAGACGATGAGAAAGAAATCCGTAGATGTAACAGACCCGTTCCGAATTTTTCCCAAGGTAACAAAGAAAGATAAGGAGAAACTAAAGAAATCCATCCAAACTGTGGGGTTAATGAACCCTCTTGTCCTTGATGAAAATGACTGCATCATAGATGGTCACATCGACGTGATATTTGTGATGAACTTGGAATTGATTGGCATACACACGCCACAGTGAAGATTGGGTTGAGTGATTATGAGAAAAAAGCTCTTGCTATTGAACTTAATCTCTGGCGACGATCTATACAGCTTACAAAGGCAAAAAGAGACGAACTGATAGAAATCTATCTGATCGCTCACTCAGATTTATCTGATATTCAGATCGCAGATTTATTTGGGGTAAGTCAGCCGACGATCAATCGCAGAAGAAAAAGACTTATTCAGAAGAATAGATTGTCCCAGAAAAAGGAAACTATTGACAAGAATGGCGTAAAGAAAAAAGTTCCCAAGAAAAAGACCGCTAGTTTAGTTGTCAAAAACAAGAACGAGTTCGACAAGCTGAAGCCAAATCTATCAGAGCTTAGCGGTGATCTTTCTGGATTAATTCGAAAGCCTGGCACCATAAAAAGCAAAGCTGATCGAAAGCGAAATCTGAAAAAGGTGAAGCAAACAAAGTCGATCCCTGCCAACATTGAACTGCATCAGTGTGACTTTCGAAATCTTCCTGTGAAACCTGGCACTGTTGATTTAATCCTGACAGATGTGGTCTGGGGCATCAGTGCCAAGGATGATTGGTTTGCATTGGCAGAGTGTGCCAAGAAATGGTTGAAGCCAAAAGGACTCTTTGTTTCTCTGATCGGAGCAGTGACATTGCCAGACTTTTTAGATGCGGTCAGGAAGCATCTTCACTACCAACATACAGGGTCAATGGTTTATGGTAATCCACGCCCAATGTTAAGCGGTGATGTGTTTGAACAATGGCGACCATTAGTCATTGCATCACGAACTAAAAAGAAACTTCACTTGGGGATCGTCGATACGTTATTTCCAAAAGAAGCTGACAAGCAGTATGATGACTGGCAACAACCACTTTCAGTCGCTGCATACTTAACTGAAAATCTGTCAAAGCCAGATGCAGTCATAGTTGATCCTCATCTTGGAACAGGCACCAATGCAGTCGCTTGTAATTTAATTGGTGAAGGACGGAAATTCATCGGCTGTGATAATGAAGCAAAGAAAATAAAAATCGCAAGACACCGACTGGCGACTGAGGATTCTTATGGAGAGTGTCGCTGAGTTATTTTGGCACACCTTTAATCAGTTCCTCTTTCGCCTTCCGTGTCATTGCCTTGATCCCCAACTCCCGTTTTAACGCCATGCTCCTTGTCGGTTGTTCTTCTTGATATTCCAGAACAACTGGCAAGCGGCTGCGTGTATATTTAGATGCTGTGCCAGCATTGTGCTGTTCAATTCTTCGGTTTAAGTCTGTTGAGATGCCAGTGTAGAGTGAGCCATCAGAACAGCGGAGGATGTAGACATACCAAACTTTTGATTCATTTGCATTATCATTCACTTTTGCCATCACTACTTCCTTCATTCAACATCTTAAACGCATCATTTGGCTTGCTATAATCTTTCGACTTTTCAGAAGCCAACACTGACAACCATATCTCGTTTATTTGAAATCCCACTTCATGCGGAGCCATTTCACCGTCTTCAAGACACAGTTGTGCTGCCATGACCAATTCATTTACAGAACCTGTCACAGTGCGATTCAATGCTTTTGCAAACTGGATAGTTCCACTTACAGGAGCAACAAACTTTTCATGGACAAACTGCTGACCATCAGCTCCCATGAATTCACGAATGGTACTCAAAGCATTTAGAATAAAATTACTGTCGTTGGTGATCCCTTTACCAAACATCACACAGGAATACAGAGATTTTGTATTGGACAGAATAATGTACTGCGACCGATCTGCTGTAAACAAATGGGCTGACCAATCTGCATATTCATTTTCATCCAATGGCACTTCATCGAGTTTGCCTGCTTTTATTTTCTTATTCAGTTTTTGAGAGAGTCGAATAATCATAGTTGTCTATTTCAGATTGCTGTAGACTTTTAATTAACTAATGGATTTCCATTAGTTTTGCTCAAACAGCACTTCTTATATTTCTTTCCGCTTCCACAGGGACAGGGATCGTTGCGTCCAACTTTGGTATCTTGGCGAACAATCGTATCTGAAGAATATGTTGGTTCAACAAGCTCATCATAATCAAAGTCATCTAACTCTTCATCGAAATCATCTTCTGATTCGGTTGATGGCTCAGAACAAACTCTTTCCCATTCAGCAATCAATTGGTCAGAAAGTATTCGAGCCTTTTCGTTCTCTATTTTCCATTCTGCACATTCTGGGAAATCTATATTTAATACGGTGCTGACAGATACTAAGCATTCACGTAAATCAACAATCTCAGGATCAACTTCACTGTTAAGAATAAATTGTCGCACTGGTTCAATGGCTTCAGATGAGAACTGAGAAAGAGCAGCCCGTCCAAGGAATATTTTGATAGCCTCATTTTCCTCAACATTAAAAAGTTCAAGGCACTTCTGGACAATAGGTTTCGTGTGCAATTGTTCTAAAATATCACTGCCATACATACGAAAATTCCAATCAGCAGCAAGAAATGAATCTAAGAGAGCATCAGAAACAAC
>JAJRVU010000311.1 GCA_024277145.1 Planctomycetota bacterium | reverse complement strand
TGCAAGGTTTTGGAATGATTCAAATAGGAACCTTGCAAATTTTACCGAGCAATCCTCATATGAAAACCCTGAAATCAAAGATTAAAAGAGATTTGTCAGGGACGACTAAATAACCTTCCTGAAATTTTCTTTCCCAATTCCCCCCAATTATAAGCCCCTGTTTTGCTGACAGTGAATATTGATATAACTGTTACATCATTGAAAATGGGAAGAACTCCACTTTGTCGCAGTTGATCACTTCTCAAAAGCGCCTGCTCAAAAACAGAACAACCCGCACAGCCGGAACTATTGATTCTGAAGTTTAGGGACTCAGGATAAATTTTGAGGATTGTTTTCCAAACTCCCCACTTTATGAGGCACAATTTCACATGCTCGTTGTGAGCACTGATGTCAATTTACATATTTTCCAAAACTCATTTAGACCAAGGATTGGGCGATGCTTGTATTAAGTCGCAAAAAGGACGAAAAAATTATTATCGGTGATAATATTACTCTTATGGTAATCGAGATCCGCGGAGATAAAGTCCGTCTGGGAATCGAAGCTCCAAAAGATATATCAGTTCACCGTGAAGAAGTCTACGAAGCCATTCTCAAAGAGAGAACTGGTTCGGAAGGCGTATCAGCAGATACCAACAAGAAGTAACCTTCCCTTCTGATTTCTATAACTGCATTCCTGCGCATCCATAATATGTCACGTTTGGTGATGATTGTGGATTGCTCTATTTTGCATCCCTGCATTGATGGATACTGCTTTTACACCTCTATCATTCCCATAACCGGTCCTTTATAGCCGGATTCTCTCCTTCCAATTTGTGTTATTAACCTCATTCTGCTATCCTGCGCGCTGAATTCTGAGAGAAGAACTTATCTTGAATTTCTTTTAACAGCTCAGCAAATTGAAATCATCAGGCAAGGAGGCAAGTGATGGGAGTTCCTGTTTCACAAATGTGGACAGTCGCCCGGTATGTTCTGGGAAAAAAGTTCAGGGGAGTCAAAAAATATCCTCTTGTGCTGATGCTCGAACCGCTCTTTCGTTGCAATCTTGCTTGTTCAGGATGCGGAAAAATTCAGTTCCCGCCTGATATTCTTCGCAAAAATCTTTCCCCCGAAGATTGTTTTCAAGCTGTGGAAGAATGTGGCGCTCCGATGGTTTCCATTCCAGGGGGAGAACCTTTACTTCATCCGCAAATTGATAAAATTGTTGAAGGGCTGGTCGAACGAAAAAAATATATCTATCTTTGCACCAATGCTCTTATCCTGGAAAAACATCTCCACCGATTCAAGCCTTCTAAATATTTGAACTTTTCCATTCATCTTGACGGACCGGAAAAAGTACATGATGAAGCAGTCTGTAGGGAAGGCGTTTACCAGATAGCCATTGATGCAGTGAAGGTTGCAGTCGAAAAAGGTTTTCGCGTCACGACGAATACAACGGTGTTTAACAATGCAGATCCTGAAATCATGGGATCATTTTTTGATGAGCTGATGAATCTTGGCGTGGAAGGAATGATGGTCTCTCCCGGGTACCCTTATGAAAAGGCACCGAATCAGGAGAATTTTCTTCAACGTGATAGAACGATTTCACTTTTTCGCAAGATGTTAAGCAATCCGAAATCTTCCTGGCGGTTCAACCAGTCCCCTTTGTTTCTGGAATTCCTGAGAGGCAGGGCTTCTCTTGAATGCACTCCCTGGGGAAATCCAACTTATAATATTTTTGGCTGGCAACGCCCCTGCTATCTTTTAAACGAAGGATACTGTTCTTCATTCGAGGAATTATTGGAGACCACAGAATGGGATCAATACGGCTGTGCCAGTAATAACCCGAATTGCACGGACTGCATGGTCCACAGTGGTTACGAACCGACCGCAGTTCATGAAACATTCAATTCATGGAAAGGGTTTCTGACAACCGCTAAAATCAGCCTGTTTGGTCTCCCTGCCCTCAATCGTGATTTCCCGGAAGAGAAGATCAATATTGAGGGTTCTCTCTCCGTATCATCCGCAGTTGCTACAGAGACTGCTTCTCCGGCAGTTCCTCAGCCTGATCTTCCGCTTGTTTCCATTGAGTCTCTTGAAAAATCTGCTGAAGAACATACATCGGGCAAACATTGAACAACCTTTCAGTAGTTCATAGTTTCATACTGGAGTTTATAGTTTCATACTGCGAAAATCAGAGATTAAATAATTTCACTGGAAATTTCTATTTTTACGGGATAGACTGTAGAACAGTTGTCTAGTGTTAAATAATTTCAGGACGGAATCTATTAAATAAGATGCTTTTATAAAAAAAGCAGGGGGAAACCATGTTCCGAATGAGTTTGTTATTGTCTGCTGTCGTTGCCAGTTGTCTTGCACAGGGAAACCTGGCAGAAGCGGGACATCGACATTATCTTCAACCAGTTCCGATTGCAGTTCATCAACCGGTCTATGCTGCTCCAGTTTTTGTTCCACAACCCGTTGTCACATATTATCAGCCTGCCTATGTGGTTCACCAACCTGTGATTGCTCCATATTATTATCCAGTGTCAGCCTACTATGCACCTGCTCCCGTATATGCATATCCAGCCTACATGCCAGCTCACCGTGAAGTTGAAATCAAATACAAATGGCGACACGGACGATTAAAAGTCGAATACGATTTCGACGACTGATATTCGCTAATTGTTTTATTAAAAGAAAAAAGCCGAGGTCAGGGTGATTCCCAACCTCGGCTTTTATTATTGTTGAATAATTGAACTCTAAAATATCAGGCCAGTTCCCAGCCTCTACGATAGGCGCGTCGAATATACTGATCTGCTTCAGGACAGTTCGTTGCACGAAGTTCTGCCTGATTCCATTCCAGTTTTTTCTGTCCCGCCCGGTAGGAAACATTTCCTAACAAGCCGGATTGAGTTAACACGCTTCCGTAACGGAAATTGCATGTGGTATTGAGGTTTTTCGTTTTGACCGCTTCAATAAATTCTTTGTGGTGGCCAATCGAATCCGGGATGGTTTGTTTAATCGCTTTTGCAGTGGAACCATCATCCATGAAAATCTTCCTGGTAGTGTAGTCAGCAAGAATTTTCCCTTTATCACCTTCAAACAGGACTGCAGTCCCTTTTTTGTAGGCTTCAGTTCCTTCCGGTCTTTCACCACCGTGCATCCATGATAGATGAACTGCTGGCATTCCATCTCTGGCAGGATAATGATAATCCAGACTCATTTTATTAGGAACATCATTCTCACCCTTGTAAGCTTTTTCTCCTCTTCCGTGCACAGAAGTCGGGTAACCAAGATTCAATGCCCAGAAAGGAAGGTCAGCATAATGGCACCAGAAGTCAGCCAGTTGTCCACCACCGAAATCCCACCAGTACCGCCAGGCAAAATGAAAATGAGTTTTATGATAAGGACGATAGGGGGCAGGTCCGATCCAGTGATCATAATTGATATACTTAGGGGCCTCTGATGCAACTGCTCTTACTCCTGGTTTAAAATGAGTCACCCCTGCTTGCCAGATATAAACTCGCCTGACATCGCCAATCACTCCAGACTGAACAGCTTCAACCACTCTACGGTAATTATTTCCAGGAAAATTATGAACTTGATTTCCCATTTGTGTCACACATTTGGTTTGCTTGACCAGTTTGTTAACATAATCCGCTTCATAAACCGAATGGCAAAGTGGTTTCTCACAATAAACTGCAAGCCCTTTTTTGAGTGCATGAGTAATCACCATCGCATGCATATGGTCAGGAGTACTGCAGACAATTCCATCCAGATCATTTCGGTCGATCACTTTTCTGAAATCAATATATTTTTCTGCCTTCGGATGTTTTTTGGCAGCTTCATCAAGTCTCTTTTCATCAATGTCACAAAGGGCAACAATGTTTTCACTTGAAACTCCACTTAAATTGGCTCCCCCACGAGCAGCAACGCCAATCACGCCGAGGTTCAGTTTTTCGTTAGGACTTTTAGATCCCTCTGCAGCATACGAAGTATTCAAGATATTTGAACTTGCTGTTGCTGTTCCTGCAAGAAGTGCAGCTTTAATAAATTCACGTCGTTCAAGATGATCGCTCATAAAGTTCTCTCCAATTAGTATTTCCTAATTCCAATGAATCATTTTTTACATATCAATTTCTTTACATATTTTCGTCGAAGAAAGAAGAGGAATCAAGGTTTAACCTCAATGGAATACAAAAAACCAGAGACTTGATCCCCCTGTTTTCACAGGTATACATGCTTTAAAAGCTATTCTTCGGAATCAAGATCTGTTGGGGAAGAGACCGCTTTTTCCACTTCAGAGAGAAGCTGATCCAGCCGAAATGGTTTGTATAAAACAGATTTGAGACCTTCCTGCCGAGATTTTACAATGGAATGGGAAGGATCGTAGCCAAATCCGGTCATCAGGATTACGGAAAGATGCTCATTGATTTTTTTCAGTTCAACGAAACACTCATATCCGGTCATGTCACTTAATCGAATATCAATAATGACGGCATCGTAATGAAAACTGCGAACCATCAACAATGCTTCCTCACCATTATGGGCAGTTTCCACATCGCAACCGAAACGTCCCAGTAGCTCATGCCCTGCCCTTCTGACCGTTGCATCACTATCAGCTATCAGGATACGTTTTGATTTGAGAAGTGGTCGATCGGATTTACCTGCAAGTAAACTTGAGGAGGATAAATCATGCGTCTGTCCCGCTTTCTGGATACTTTGTTTAATATCTCGCGTATGTTTTAATACACGAGCTAATCGATCGGAAACTTTTGGATCATGACCAAAATATCGTTCGAGAATCCACGCGGTATCATTTAGAATTTCATCAACCGGATTCACCACTTCGCTGAGAATTTTTTCTGCATTGGCGGTTGTTGTTGACATTTTTTCAACGGCCAATAAATCCAACGTGTTTAAAGCAACTGCGATTTCCCGAGAGAAAAGTTCCAGGAAGAGAAGGTCCTTTTCGTCAAAGGCTCCCGGATGCGGGCTCTCAACATTGAACGTTCCCAGTATTTCATCATGCAAAATTAATGGTACGGTCAGTGAACTTCTGGCACCCGCTGCACCTGGAAGATAAAGGGGGTCACTGGTTGTATCATCACAAAGGTAACTTTTTCCCGTTGCTGCCACAAATCCTGTCACACCATTTGCTTCAGGATTGGCAAACAATGCCCGGTCCGCTGCAATCGGTTCCATGCCTACGGCAAGAAGCGGGTCTAACTGCTTTGTTTCTTTATTAACAATTCTCAACTCAACAGTTTCAAATTCGAGAAGGTCTTCCGTGTAATGCAGGATTTTTGATTTCAGAAGTTCAATACGATCTTCTTCGCTCATATCGAGAAGTTCATCAGGGGAAAGATCACCCAGTTCCAAGCCAGCCTGATAAATTGCATCCAGTTTTTGTCGTTGCAGGATATCTTCTGAAACATCCCGGACAACGACTACTAAATATCCAGGGATCTCTTCAGAACCGTGGAAGACAGGTTTTGCATGAACTTCATAATAGATTTTTTCATCAATTCGAAGAACACTTTTAGCAGACTGTCCCGAGCCTAGCGCGGTATTAAACAGACAGAAATCTGGCCCAAGAATTTCAGGAGTTCCGAATGCCTTATAAAAATTCTGGTCAATAACAGATTTTTCAGATTCGACCAGTTCTAAAAACCTGTCATTTGCCCAGAGAATTTTCAAATTGGGATTCAGGATGACTAGGCCATCCGGCATATGACCGAGGACATCAATCAAATGAAGGTATGATTGAGAAAGAGAGTCATTAGAAGAAGCAAAAAGTAAGCCATCAATTTTTTGGGAACGAATTTCCTGCAAGCCGGATTCCAGCGATTCTGGAATAACTAGATCGTAGTTCTTTTCCAGTTGGCTTTTTATCTCAGATGCCTGTTCCGTGGAGGAAGCAAGAAAAATATATCTTCGTTTCTCAGACACGTCTGTGCCTTCATCATCAGTTTAATTCAGGAATCATCACCTGAATTACGTCCCAAAACAGATTTACTAATTACCAATCACAGCCCGGTATATCTTCGTCTAAATCAAACATACTCTTAATAGCAGTCCATTGCAATTTGAGTTTCTGCCTGAATAGGATTTTCGGGACAATTCTTTTTCAAATAAGGTCAGGTTTTGTTTGAATTCCCCAACCAGAACAAGCAAGCACGATTTGAAAAATCCGAATATCCCGCCTCAGATCAGGAATCAGGTAAGAGCCGAAACAGGCTGACGATATTACTACCCCGCTTAATATAGGGTTTAAACACCTGATCGGATGAATATTTCGTCGCCATCCTGAACAATATAATCTTTTCCTTCAACGTGGTTCAACCCCTGAGCTTTCAATTCTCGTTCGGATCCACATTTCAAAAGATCATCAGCAGACCAGATTTCTGCCCTGACAAATCCCCGGGCAAGGTCACTATGGATGGAGTGAGCAGCTTCAACAACAGTTGATCCCCGGTTTAAAAGCCAGGCATGCACTTCCTTTTCATCAGAAGTATAAAATGTGATTTGGTCTGTCACTTCAAAGATTTTTCTCAACAGTTTCTTATGAGATTCTTCTTTGAGTCCCATTTCATCTGCAAAAATGAGACGTTCTTCTTCATCCAGTGCATTTAATTCC
>JAJRVU010000310.1 GCA_024277145.1 Planctomycetota bacterium | reverse complement strand
CCGTAATCTGGTTGAAGAATTCTTTCGCCAGTTCTATTTTATCTCCAAAGAGTGAGTAAGCCCATTCCTTCAGACCATCTAACCCGCCGTTGTAATAACTTTGAATTCCATTGAATATTTTAGTGATCCAACCTGACGCAGTTTCACCAATGGCTTCTCTCACCCAATTGAAAGCATTTTCAAAAGTCATACCAATCCAATGGCACAAAAAAAAACTCCCCCGCCATGTTGGTACATGACGGAGGAGTTGGGTTTGTGAGGTAAACAATCTGTTACATTTGTCATTCGTTTTTATCAGGATAATTTGCTGCTGGATAGAAGGTGCGCTGACTACCAAATTCTTCCTCATCCCAAGGCTCTGGGTTTTCGAAGAGGTTGGAATATCCATCACTAAAACAGCAATCTTCAATAAACTCCTTGAATGAGTTTGCCAACAAATCTGGTTTACGGCGGCCTCTCACTAGAATGTAAATACCATATTCATACTTCTCTTCATCACGAACATCGTCCACGTCCCAGCCAATTATTTCCCCCGCTCCCGAAGCTGCAAAGAAAAATATTCGAGCAATTTGTTCGTTATATCCTTCGTGATACTTCAGGGAGATAGAGTCTGTACTCAGGGATGCTGTGAAATCTTGAAATGTTCCTAAATCAGCATTTCGTTTTAGTCGATCACAGGTTGTAAAGCCTGGTGCATAGACATGAAACTCTTGTCCCAATTCACTACCTGGTCCGAAAACTTGAATGAATTCTCGGTAGGCAACAGGTAATTTGATATTGTAAGAACTTTCGAATTCATCAAGAGTTTTAGAATTAGGAAGTTCTGCATAGGGCATACCGTCAGCAGGGATTATTTCAATAGAATTATATAATTCCTGCCACTCTTTGATCGACATGTCACTCTCCGTTCTGGATTAATGTTTTAATGATTCTCAAAGGCAGGAATCAGGTTCTTGATGGAAAAGCTACATTTGTCATTCGTTTTTATCAGGATAATTTGCTGCTGGATAGAAGGTTCGCTGAGTTCCAAACTCTTCCTCATTCCAGCAGTTTTCATCAGTGAAAAAGCGATAATACCCATCACCAAAACAGTCATAGTCAATAAATTCCTTGAATGTTTTTGCAAACAATTCTGGTTTACCGCGACCCCTCAGTAGAATGTAAATACCATATTCATGTTTCTCTTCATCACGAACATCATGTACATCCCAACCAATTATTTCACCATCTCCTGAAGTTGCAAAGAAAACCATACGAGCAATTTGTTCGTTATACCCTTCATGATACTTCAAGGAAATAGAGTCTGTACTCAGGGATGCTGTGAAATCTTGAAATGTTCCCAAATCAAAATTTCGTTTTAGCCGTTCACAGGTTATAAAACCTGGTGCATAAATACGAAACTCCTGTCCCAGTTCACCTGGTCCGAAAACTTGAATGAATTCCCGATAGGCAACAGGTAATTTGACATCGTAAGAACTTTCGAATTCATCAAGAGTTTTGGAATCAGGAAGTTCTGCGAACGGCTTACCGTCAGCAGGGATTATTTTGATGGAATCATATAGTTCCTGCCATTCTTTGACCGACATGTCACTCTCCATTCTGGATTAAAGTTTTAATAATTCTCAAAGACAGGAATCTGGTTCACGGAAGGGAGCACCAGTACTGTTTCTAATTGAGAAGTTATGAATTTTAGAATTTGCAGGACTGTCAGACAAGAGTAATTGTACCCTGAATTGAGTCGGTATATATTTTTCTACTCCCGTTGCAGAACTATTGTATGACACGCGAATAGACATAATCCCCTCTGTTTCAGAATTTCCTAAACAACGTTCTGTCCACTCTTCCATCCTGCGCCAAGCACCAGGATTTTGATTTATTGTGGTCAGCATCGGAACAAGGTTTTCAACGACGTTCGGACCACCCAGAGAATCTGCTATGAGGTGACCTGAATCATAGTCTTCCCCTTCAGAGTTAAACCTGCCAGTAAAGATAGTGCGCCTCATTTTTCTACGAGCACTATCCGAATCACCGGTTGAGGAATTGATAACTACGCCATCAATTGTATGAACCCGACAAACCCTGAGTTTTGTTCCAAATGGGTAAGCGTCAAAAGTGACAGGATAGGATCGGTTTCCTCTAATTAAAGTACCCGACCGTCTTGTTGCAGCATCACAGGGATGGCTATTTTCATTTGGCTCAGTTTTTTGAATCGCATTCGCCGGGTGCCACTGGTAAAATGTGAAAATTTTGGGGTGCCACTGGCTGTGCCAGTGATTGCGAGGTGGAAAACAGATTTAACCTTTGAAGAGAAATTGTTCTCTTCAACATGTCACTCTCGATCAAAAGTTTTCTGACATAACAACGTCACCCCACACTGGTAAAACCAGTGGCACCCAGCGCTACGTTTTCTGACTGTTGTTTACAACAAAGCCTCTCTAAAGAAAATCTGTCGCTGCAACAATGTGATGACTGTGGGTTGAGTATTTGGGAATGCTATCAACTCCTCCTCCATTTATCTGTTCTGATGACTTTCTTTTTTCAATCGCAACCAGCGGGGTGCGATTTGATCAGCTTCATCAGCAGTTGTCAGCCAGTGAAGCAGGCGGTCTTTCATTTCAGAAACAATCTCTGTGTGATCATCACTCTCTGCTAAGTTCTGCATTTCATTCGGATCATTTTTCAGATCGTACAACTCTGCATAACCCACGGGGTAATAGTTATACTTCCAGCGACGTGTTCGAACCATTTTTGTATCAGGATGACGTACACCTTTGATTCCTTTTCCTTTTTGAAATTCAAAGATTAAATTTCCAGATGTAATAACCTCTGGAATAACGTTTTCACTGAAGACCGCTTCTCGTGGTTTGTACTTTCTGTTTGAATCGGTGATGAGCGGGACCAGACTTCGTCCCTGATTCTTGTATGGTTCTGGTAATCCTGCCAGTTCAAATAATGTGGGCAGCAGGTCAATTGACTCGACAAGGTGATCATGTTTTCCAGGCTTGACAGTTCGAGGAAAATGGATGATAAATGGCACACGAACGGAGGCGTCAAAGAAACAGTTTTTACCCATCAGACCATGTTCGAGTAGCTGATCCCCGTGGTCTGAACTGAAAACTATAATGGTATTCTTTGCCTTTCCCGTTTCTTTTAACGTCTGCATGATGTGTCCCACCTCACGGTCAATATGTGAAATCGCACCGTAGTAACTTCGGTACATCCACTGAAGTCGTTTGCGATCCGTTTGATAAGCAGGTCGCCCACGTAGAATCAACAATCTCAAAGGTAATGGGAGTTCCCTGATCTCTTTCAGTGATTGCTGTTTGGGTAATGGGATTGTGATGTTGTTGTACATTGCGTCGAATGGTTGTGGGACTTCAAATGGTGCATGTGGTTTCCAGAAAGAGCAGAACAGGAAAAAGGGCTTGTCACCTTTGCTCAGTTTTTTAATATGGTGTCTGGTTCGTTCTCCAACCCATGTTGTTTCTGAATACTTGATATCAATCGCCTGCCGATATGGATTTTCTCCAGAGGGGATATTCTTTGCCAACGCTCGGTGGTCAATATTTTTTTGCGGATCATTTGCCTTGCGCCAAAGAGAATAATCTGAGTACTGCTTGAGTTTTGGGACGGCATCGTGCAATTCAACAAAGTCGAAACCGGTTCTTTCTGCCTCCTGAGGTGTTGGCGGGTAATAATGCAGTTTACCAACAGAGGCTGTTGCGTAACCTGCTTTACGCAAGCGAGCCTGCATGAGCACTTCTCGTCGATCAAGTGGTGTGTAGTTGACACGGTTTTTGTGAGAGTGCGGATATCGACCGGTAAAAAAACTTGCACGCGATGGCACACAAACAGGTGCTTGGACGAAACAGTGTGTAAAGTTGGCACCTTGTTTTGCAAGACGGTCAAGATTTGGAGTCTGAATAATAGAGTTACCATTCGCACCAAGGCAGTCCCAACGTTGTTGATCAGTCATAATGAACAAGATGTTTGGTCGTGAATTTGATGCAGTTTTTTCAGCAGCAACAATATCTGTTGTGTCCAGTATTAACTCAGAAATGAGATGTAGCAGTACGATCAATAAAGTAATTAAATTCAGTTTCATGATTTCTCACAATGTAGATGTTCTGTTGATGGTGGTCTATAGAAAATGCCTCTTTGACCTGTCAGAATGAATCTCGATCAACTCGTTTGTTTTCTTCATCATACATGATAGAGTAATATGATGCCAAAGTCCTTCATCCGAGTCGTTCTAAAAAGTTCCTTTTTTGAAATGCTCATTTCGGGAGCAGGCTGTTGAGACGACTAACCAGACCACAATATTTTCTGACTATTCAAAAAGTTTCTTCACTTCGCCTTCGATGATAACCGTCACCGAGCCGTTTATTACGGAGTACGTTTACCTTCTCTTCAACAGAAAACAAAACAATGAAAAGACTAAATCGCAGAGAGTTTTTAAAGCGTAGCACTTTGGTAATAGGGAGTGTTGCAAGTCTTCCCTGTGTAGCATCTGCTGAGAAGACCATGCCTCATCATTCGATGTCACTGGGGTTCAGTCTTTATGGTATGAAAGAGTTCAAAACAGAAAAGGCGATCCGCGAAGTTGCGGAAATTGGTTATGATTCTGTAGAACTTTGCCTGATGTCAGACTGGGATGCTACGCCAAAACGTTTGGGGAAGAAACGCCGAAATGAGATTCGTAACTTGCTAGATAAAACTGGTCTAAAACTTTCTGGATTGATGGAACATGTCGGTTTAACAGGGAGACCGAAAGAACAAAAATCTGTTCATGAGCGACTCAAACAAGCAGCAGAATTGGGACAACATCTTCAACCAAACAGCCCTCCTTTGATCGAAACAGTAGCAGGAAAAGGAAAGTGGATTGATCTTCGCAACCAGCTTCGAGACAACCTCGGCGGTTGGGCTAAAGTGGCTGAGGCAACAAAAACTGTGATTGCAGTTAAACCACATCGAGGCGGAGTGGTTGATCGTCCTGAGCAGGGTGTCTGGTTGATGGAACAAATAAAAAGTCCATGGATTAAGCTGAACTACGATTACAGTCACTTTGCCCATCGAGATATTCCACTTGCTGAGTCGATTCGAGTCATG
>JAJRVU010000309.1 GCA_024277145.1 Planctomycetota bacterium | reverse complement strand
CATGAGCGCGTCTGCTTCTTCTTCTTGAATATTTCGTCCCTTCTGCATGTACGTATATTGCAACGCAGCTTCTGCAGAGTCATTCCTGCGGAGAAAAGCAATAGCTGTAACAACGGCCCTCGGAAAACACTTGTTGTCATTGTTTTTTACCAAAACGAGAGAACCGCCTTTTCCACCATGACTCTTCAACCACGTGTCGAAATTGGCATACCTGCAAGCAACAACAACTGTACAATAGCTGAGTTAGAGATAATGTAAAGTTTTTACTTGTGTTGACGAGCACCTCCTTCAGGCAAACGAATTCGAGAGAAAGTTATTCTTAGATCACTGTCAAAACGGAGCATCTTCTTGCTCTGCTGAACTTTCTTGATCATGAGCAGAATTTTCTGAGCAGTGAGTTTCTGTCGCTGAGAATACCCAATGTAAATGGGATTGTCCAATGATTCGTGATCGATTCTGACATTCACCATGTCAGTGGGAGCGCCTTCCGAATAGAGCCGCTCAAGAATCTCTTCCAGAGCTGACAGAACTGTCTCTTCCAAGTCAGGAGACTGCTCCATATTCTTCCAGCGCACAAAATATTCACTGGCCTTCATGTTGAACTTTCGATTCTCTATCTCTTGAGGACCAAAGATTTCATAGTGACGCCAAGCACCACCTAAAAAAAAAACAAAGGCCATTTTCCCTGAATCAATTGTATGAAATGGTTGCATATGCAAATGAAAGTCAGTGGGAGAAAGATGCTCTTACCAGTATGTCCATTGTCAACTTCGTCTTCTCCTTCACGGCCATCGATGACTTCCTCTCTCTCGTCTTCATTATCGTCACCTGAAAGAAGCATTTCAGTCAGAATATTGAAGCGGATTTCTTACCTAGAACAGCATTCCAGAATTCCGGAGAGCCAAATGACTGATTTCCACCCTCCGTGAGCTCTGAATATTTATCGAAAATCCAGTCAGTAAGCTTTGGATTATCTCTCCACGCTTCGGAATCAACAAGTTTCTGCAGTAAATTCAACGTCAACTCGGACGCTGACATAGTTCTTTACAAGAAAGTGGATCCAGAAAATGAAATCGAGACTATTTATAGTTCATGAGTGTCTGGACACTCTCACTGCTCGCCGATCTGTACTGTGATTGGCTGAAATTGAGTGTCGTGACACTCAACTTTTCGATCAGCTATAAAAGGAGGAATCTGTTCTGTTGCCGCTCATTCTACTGCTTTTGCTGAAAAATTCGAATATCAACGATAATGGCTCAAAATGGTGCGGAAGATATTCAGAAGCAAGAAGAGAAGGGGATTTCCACGGAGCTCTGGGAAGACATGTTCAAGGAGGTTGAACTTCGGACGGCGACAGTCAAAAAGGAAGCGGCAGTCAAAAAGGCGGAGCCGTCGATGGAACAAATGCCGAAATTGAAGCGACAGGATGCTTTCTATTACAAGAACGGGAAGAACATTCTTGCGAAAGGTAACAAATTCTTGCTATAATTGATGAAACTGTATAATTCAAAATTTTCTATTGTTTCAGAGAAGCCGAAACGAAAGATGGGACATCCCACTTTGAAGCTGATCATTCCGCAGCCGCCGAAGATTCCAGCGGAAGCCGACACGCCTGTTCTCTCCGACTCTCCGAATGAAAAAAGTAAGCGCCTTTCTTGTTTTTTCTCTTTCTTGGTACGGAAAATTGTACTGTTGTTCTAGGCGCTGGGACGGTCGGTTTGAAGAGAAAGGCTGTCGAGACGGAAGACGATTCTTTGGTGTCCAAGAAGCCAACTCCAAAGCCTTTCACTGCCGCTTCTGCTTCGAAGCAAAATGGTAAGATATTTTCTGAGAAAACAAAATCATTTCAATCAACTGTTTTTTGTAGGTAAAGAATTTCCGACTGGATGGTCTCACTGCGCGCCGCCTCTCGCACTTCAGGAGCTTCCACTCATCAGCTTGTACGTCTGCGCACGGTGCAAGCAGCAGTCGAGCCAGCGGGCGGCCTTGCGATTCGACAACGGTATGCACTACGTCACAATCGTTCAGTGCAAACGGTGTCTCTGGGTGAATAAGAACGTGGCTGGAGCGGTGAGCGGTTGGGAACACAAAAATGAGTAGATATTCTGTACTTTCATTGTGTATAATGTACTCCTTTTGCTGCACTTCTGTATACTGTATTCTATTCCTTGTTGCATACTATTCCTCCCCTTCAATACTGTATCAATACTGTATTCTACTCCTTCACTTGTTGAGATAAAATTTGTATAATCATTCTTAGCACTTTCTGTCTTGCTGTGCGGTTGCTCTGATATGAATACAGTGAAATATAAATTCAGAGCTTTGAAAAAGAGGGAATATAAGGTCATAGCTTGGCATCCTTTTTCAACTGCAGCTATGATTGCGCAAGCTATTATTGAGAAAGAAAACATCAAACGAGGCCGACTCTGCCTATACGAAGAGAGTCAATGGGAAAAATACAATGCTACGGACTTGATTCCAAAGAATACTACACTGATTGTGATTCGAATTCCTAAGTGAAATTATACCGTATCTGTGATATATTTTATTGTCATAAATTAAGATTTTTGATAATTCATCAAGACAGGCAATATTTTGTCGTAAACTTTATCAATTGCTTCTTTCGATTTCGCTCCAGTCGCAATGATCTTTCCCGAGTGAAAAATGAGTAGAGTAATATTATCCATTGAATATTGAAGAGCTGGAAACATTTCAGGCTCGAATATTCCACCGTAGTTGTCCACGAGTTCTTCCAGATTAATTCTGAAACCTGCGTCGCAGGATCCAACCATATTCTTAACGGCAAATTCAGTGAATTTCGCATTGTACCCCAAAAGAATCAAAATTCGGGAGAATGACTTTCCAGCTTCCTGAAGTTGTTCAAGGGATGCCGTACCCAGGCAGACTAGTTTTCCAGTAGAAAAGAAATGTGCCGTTGCTTTTGGACTTGTAATTCGTAATGTCAGTCCTGAGAAGCGATCAGGATTGTATTTGGCGGCTGGAATTTGTAGAGAAAGACTTTTTAGATTGAGCTTACATCCCATATCCGTTGTGCCAATAATATTACGGAGCTCCATCCTCAAACCGACCGCACACCAAACTTACAATGAACACAAATGTTGCGCATTCAAAACTATAAAAAGAAATCGATTACTCCTTGGTCTGAAACTATGGCTTTCAATCGTCCTTTGTTTGCGCCTGCATTTTCTATGATTGTTGCAGGGCCCAGTAAGGCTGGCAAAACTGTATTTGTCACAAAATTTGTAAAACATACCATTGAATTGATGGAAGAGCCTCCACTTGAAATTATGTGGTGTTACTCTGAAATTCAGCCTGGGTATACGGAGTTGATGGCCTTACCCAATGTGCAGTTAATCGAGGGCTTGCCTAATTTGGATGGATTGAAAGCAGACAAGGATCGTCCGAAGTTAATTATATTCGATGATATGATGACTACGTTTGAAAAAAATCCTTCTCTCGTTACTCTGTTTGTAAAGGGTTGCCATCATTGGCATTCACATTGTACAAAATCTCTATTTCAAGGGTCTACGAACTGCACGAATAAACACCAACTATATGGTTCTATTCAAAAATCCCAGTGATAAGCTACAAATCGGTTGTTTGGGAAAACAATTATATCCAGGAAAATCGAAATTCTTTATCGATGCTTATGATTCTGCAACTGCAGAGCCATACACTTACTTGCTACTCGATCTCACACAAACATGTCCTGAGGAAATTCGTCTTAGAACGAACATTTTTCCAGGAGAAGTCACTCTTGTTTTTGTACCAAAAGTATAAAAAGCCTCGTGATTCTTTTGTAATGAACTATGGGTTTTGCTAAACTGAGAAAATATATTCCTAAATTGAAGGAACTAAAAGCATCTAAGCCAAAACGACGCCGAGAAATACTGTCCGAAAGTAGCGCTGCCCTTATAAAGTGTATTTGTGAATGCTGCTTGAACATTGTAAACGGAAACGTGAAGATAACTAAAGATCAACGGAAGAAACTTTCCAGACACGCTGCGATTCTTCGAACTCTTTCAAAGCGACATATTTCCAGCAGCAAAAGAAGAAAACTTCTCGTTCAGAAAGGTGGTTTCCTTCCTGCTCTCCTTGCTCCAATACTTAGTCTGGCTGGGAGCTTAGTTGGAAAACTTCTGGGATAAATGGCAAAAAAGATGGCGCTTGTTCCTGCAGATATGCTTGGGCAAATTAAAGAAGCGCCACTGTTGACACAAATATCTAATCTCGATCGTGGAATGGGGAGCATACTGCAGAATAAACAATTGTCAACCGATGCAAAATTTCATCAATATCAGGATGCATTGCAGCGCTTTCAAATGTTACAACATGAAAGAGATAGGCCCGCATCTGTTCCCAAAGAAACTAAATTGCCAAAGGAATTACTGCTGGATGTTCCAGCTCAGAAAAAGAAGAAAGCGAGAATTCTCTTTGATTTTATTGAAAATATCCCTGAACTTGATGTAAATCGACGAAATGAAGTTATAATCAGTGGAGAAACTATTGAAAACTCCAATATTGTCGATCTTTTTGCCGCCCTTACTCTTGATCGGCAGGAACAGCCAAGAGGATTTCAAGAATTTTCTGCACTTCTAAGACGAAATAATGTGCCTATGGAGGCTATTGGAAATCGACAGAGACTTAACATACTCACTCCTGCACGGGTCGTCACTCCTGTTGTTGGTTCAGCTGCGAGCACTCCTTCAACTGCGGGACGACGAAGAAGGCCAGGTACACCAGCCAGTGCAGCTGCGAGCACTCCTTCAACTGCAGGACGACGAAGGGTAGAATATGTGGACAGATCTCCTTCTCCACAGCCACAGCCACAGCCACATCGGAGATCAAATCGTCTACATGCACGAATTGGGCCACAAAGAAACTATGCAGCCATGAACAGAGGATCGCCAATTCCTTGGCAAGGACGGCGAATTCCCTGGCAGGGTATATAAATGATTATACGTTCTGAATATTGTAAAATTATGTTACGCCAATTGTATTATGATGTGGATAGTCCGGCTTGCTTTGCAGGTGCTCAGACTTTATACTTGCATGCAAAGCGAAGACAGCCATCAATAAAATATAAAGAAGTAACTGACTTTTTGGAAGCACAACATCCTTACAGTTTGCACAAGCAAACAAAAGCTAAATTTCCTCGAAATCAAGTTATCGCCGTTGGTTTGGATTCTCACTGGCAAGCTGATCTATGCGATCTGAAGTATCTCAAAAACTACAACTATGGGAGAAAATTCATCCTAGTCGTTGTGGATGTGCTCAGTAAATTTGCATTCGCAGAGCCCGTAAAACATAAAACTCCTGACGAAGTTTCCAGTGCATTCAAGAAAATAATGGAACGAAGTGGAAGAAAGCCATGGTATTTGATGGTCGATAAAGGCAACGAATTTCGGGGAATTTTTAAGAAGTTTATCTCGGACAATGACATTGTGCTCCATGTAGCTAATTCCCCAGTAATAAAGTGTCCCAATGTGGAGAGATTCAATCGAATCCTAAAAACACGACTTTGGAAGTACTTCACGGCAAGAAAAACTAAGAAGTATGTGGATGTATTGCAGAAGCTGATTGATGCAATAAATGAGAGATATTCACGCACGATCAAGATGCGTCCGTCGCAGGTTACTTTTCAAAATGAAAAAGAAATTTGGCATCGTCTCTATGGAAGTACAACACCTAAGCCCATTAAATTCAAGTTCAAAGTCAACGATCGTGTGAGAATAGCAGCTAAGCGTGGCATATTTTTCAAAGGTTACTTGCCAAGATTTACAACTGAAGTCTATGTTGTGACTCAATGCTTGGCACGTGATCCTCCAGTTTATCGACTCAAACAAGAAGGAACTGATCAGGAAATTGAAGGAATATTCTACACTGAAGAATTGGTGAAAAGTATATAAAGGATGAAATTTCTTATAATAATATCAGTTATGGATAGTACAAATAAATCTGTTAGCGGCACATTCCGTGAGCCTTCAACTCTTGATTCTAAGATTGTTTTTGGGGCGCAAGTCAGCATTATATTTATCGTCATTGTGTTCTCTTTGGTCAATTTGACATTGAATGAGCTTTCTGGAGATAGCGAAAAGCTCTGGGTTGGTTTGTTGGGTAGTTGCATTGGGTACATTCTTCCAAATCCAAGTCTGAAAAATCGGCTGAAACTCTTATGAATATGTATCTTATTCTCCCCAGCAACACTGGTGATTATTCTAGCAATACTACTAATAGTTTCCGTGTGAGACTACCAAATCCGGTATCTTTCAACGGCGATTGGGAGGTGGCTCTGACAGAAATACAGTATCCAGTTTCCTGGAACACGGTAAAAAATGCTGAAGGAAGAATTAGGCTTTCATATCGACACAACACTCTAAATGTTCCTATACTCATTCGAATTCAGCCTGGTTACTATGGCAGTGTTGATGAACTATTGGCTGCAATTGAATACTCTATAGAAAGAGAAGGAAAAAAACTACCAGACAAGCTCTTCAAGGCAGACTTTGCGATATTGAGACTCACAAAACTGAAACTGAACAATCCAGATCTCTTTCGCAAATGGAAAGAAGAGGGAAGAGAGTATGCCGATGTATTTGAAAGGCCTGAACTAATCCCAGAGCCCACTGGGTCAACAGAAGGAGAGGAACTTGAAAAACTTACTAAAAACTTGGCATATTCTGATAATTTGCGTCGAAATCCCCCGGAAAAGAATCTTCTGTCAGATGCATTGAAGATTTCTTATGTCAAGAATATCAAAAGAGTTCAACTTGATTGGATTTCCGAAACTATAAAAGCAATTCGACTGGATCATACTCTTCAGTTTATGCTTGGATTCGCAAAAAGTTCGAGGCTCAAACAGGGAACTAACATTGCAAACTACAACGAAGATATTAGCGGAGCAGAAAATAGTTTCTTTCTATATTGCAATATTGTACAGCCACAGTTTGTTGGAAATTCATTGAAGCCACTCCTTAGAACAATTCCCGTCAATTTGGGTGATCTTGGTGCCACTGCACACAAGGAATTTATCTCACCTCATTACGTTGGTGTTCTTTCAAACGAATTTGATACAATAGAAATAGAATTGAGAAACGATTTTGGGAAATTGATTGATTTCCAGTTTGGAAAAGTAATTGTAAAACTGCATTTCCGGAGAAAAACACTACTAAATTTGTAACGATGCGTGTACTGTATGTACCCATGAATGAAAGGGTGTGGCTCTCCCATCTCCAATCGGGCCATGGCTTGGGTATGTATGCCGGAGAGCGCTATCAACGTGGATATGGTCTTGGAGCAATATTTGGATCACTACTTCGTTCTATCCTTCCATTAGCTAAAAATGTGGGTAAAACTGTTGGAAAGCAAGCTCTACGAACTGGGGCATCCGTTGCACACGATGTACTTGAAGGCTCCAATTTCAAAGAATCATTGAAAACGCGAGGGAAACAAGGCGCTAGACGCCTGGTACAGAAAGGACTGCAGTCTTTGCACAGAGGTCGTGGGTATGGTCTTCGTCCTCGGGCGCCCATGAAGACTATAAAAAGGATCGGTACTCGTAAGAAACGTGTTGTCCGAAAGAAACGAAAAGCTGTAAAGCGATCTCGTGACGCTCTTGGTTTATACTAAAATATGGCTATGTTTATTGATAGTGCCAGTGTTCCAGCCACGAAAACTGAGCTTGATCTTTTTTCCGTTCCGCCAACTCAAGTGGCAGTTGAGCGCGGTTTCTGGGAAGAAATAAGGCCAGTCAATACAGTCACAAACAATGGTCCCTATGAATTTTCTATTGATGGAAATCAGTATTATCTCGACATGGCATCAAACTATGTTTATTTGAAAATAAAAATTACTATGGCAGATGGAACAGATCTTGTTCATGCGGCAGCGGCTCCTGCTGTTGCTCCTGGTGCTGCTGGTGATGGCGGTGGCGATGGCGACGGCGACGGCGATGGCGATGGCGATGGAGATGGCGTAGGTCCGGCTCCTCTGCCTGTTGCTCCTGGCGCTGAAGCTAATCGTGTTGCTCCAATCAATTTGATTGGGAAAACATTCTTTCGCCAAGTCAAGCTTCTTATTAATGGAAAATTGGCTTACGACAGTGGAACTGATTATCCGTTTCTTGCCTACATGGTGACAGATTTGAATTACGATACAAATGCCAAAGAAACTCATTTGAAAGCGGCTGGGTATGAACTAGAGTGCACAGGTGCAGTGGATGATGCCCGTGCATTGCACGGCCTGCGTAATCCTGGTTGGAATCTTCGCCGTGCGCTATTTAGAAACAGCAGACTTGCAGAGTTCATGGCGCCACTCCACATTCCATTTGCACATCAGGAAAAGTATCTGCTCTCAAACATGGATGTTCGCATCGAACTCCATCGTGTCAGTGATATGTTTGCCCTAATGGGTGTAGGGCGAGAAGAATACAAAATCACAGTGCAAGATATCAAACTGTACATGCGAAAAGTTGAACTTAGTCGAGATTTATCTTTGGCAATGGAACAAGCATTGAATCGCATGACTGCAAAATATCCAATACGGCGACTGGAACTGAAAACACTTCATATTGGACAGGGTAGACGAACAACTCCAACTAACACTCTATGGAATGGTCAATTGCCAAGACGCATCGTACTCTGCACTATCATGTCTGAATCATACTTTGGCCGTTATGATCGGAATCCATTCGTGTTTGCTCCCAACAACGTTATAAAAGCAGCTGTCTATGTAAATGGTCAATGCGTGCCTCACAGTGGCCCTCTGGAAATGCAATTTCGAGCCGCAAATGTTGCTGAGCCAAGTTTAGTTGTGAGAGCATTCACTCAATTGTACAACTCTATGGGCATTGGAATTGGCGACAAATCAAACGGAATCACTAAGAATCGATTTATGATCGATGCTTGCTACTACATTTTTGATTTGAGTGCCGACAATACTTCCGACAGTGCCAATTGGGAACTTCTTCGGTCTGGAAATGTCAGTATTTTCTTAGAATTCAGTGATAATATTGGCGCTAACGGTCTCCGAGTTCTGGCTCTTGGTGAATTTGACAATCTCATCAGCATTGATCGAAATAGAAACATATTCTACGACTACGCAATATGAATACGGCACAACTACTACGTTGTGTACAACAAGATGAACTTCTAAAGAGATACTGTGCGGGAGTATTTGCCAGGGATACTGTTCCTAGTAGAGTAGATAACCTACCCATATGCTATATTGTCAATACAGATCCCATTTCAAAGCCAGGAAAACATTGGTACGCTGTGTTTTTCTATGAAGATGGAAGTCGAGAATGCTTCGATTCTTATGGCAGAACTCCCTCAAAAAGTGGCTACAGTTACAACTCGGTCAGAATACAAGGTCCACTCTCAAGTACTTGTGGTCAATACTGCCTGTATTACTTGTGTCATAAAGTACGCGGAAAGAATATGAAACAGATCGTGAACGATTTCTCGCAGGACTACGTATTAAATGATTTATGTGTGACTGAATATGTCAATAGAAATTTTGATTTGAATACAGTAACCTATGATACTTGCCAAATATGCAGCTCTGAAAAATAAACTTTATTTGGAAATTCATAGTAACAAAATGCATTAACCAATTCTTTCTTGCAAGGTTATATCAGTTCTTATACAGCACCTCCGAACAGCCAAAATACTGCTTGCTGATTGGTTGACAGAGTGTCGCGACACTCCTTACTATAAATACTTCAGAAACAGAAAACGATATCATTGTTACGATGGATTCATCCAAGTATCTCTACACGGCTGTTTGGATTATGGGAGAGAAGCGATACGACGTCGATGAAGAGAAATTCCGCGATCCCAGAGGACTAAAAGATTGGTATCCAACGCAAAAGGCTGCGCTCAAAGCCGCCCATAAGCTCTGTCCACGCAGCAGAGAAGGCATGAAGTATCTCACGGTGATTTGCAAGGACAATCCCTACGCCGAAGAAGAGTTCTCCTACATTTGGTATGGTCGTGACAGAAGCCAGGAATTCTACATTCTTCTTCCGGCGAAACGCTGGTACAAAACTCGTGCGGAAGCGATTAGAGCCGCGAATGATGAGACTGTCGACATTCCGGACTGCCACGGTGGGCCCTATCTTTCCCTTTTTGGTCGACGAAGACACGCTATTCCAGAACGAAAGACTTTTTGGCAACGTTTGGTCTCTTTGTTCACACGATAAAATGCTGTATGCTCTAATATGTGCTGAATAAAATTTACTCCTTACAAAGAATAGAAACCAATTTTTTTTGAAACTGTTCCGAATAAATTTCCGTTTGAATTTGATCGATAGCTTCTTCCAGATGAATTAGAACTTGCATTTCGTAGCTGACTGTCAAACAATCATGATCTTTCTGACTCAGACAACCATGTTGACATCCAAAACAATATTTCTTCACAAGTTTAGCAATAATTGCACGAATATGATCTGCCAAAATGTATTCCATTTTTTTTCAGTAAAAATCTTTTACCACTCGAAGGCACTTTTATAGAGAGTAATACAAGGGAATAACATGCTACAGTATCCGAGAATAAATATGTTCCTTCTCTAACGGGAATCCATAAAAAATTCTTTCTTCATTCGTGAAAAAGGAAGTAGCCGTAGACGTTGAGAGCGAAAAGTGCCATCAAGTGAAAAGTCATCTGATTTCCCCTCTTCCGTTCCTCTCGGAAGAAGTTCTCGCAATATTCGTCCCACTTCTCGAAGTCGATACTGTTGATAATTTCCGTCAAAGTACGCTGTCTAGCTATTCTGTTCGGCATGGCTACGATTTTAGTGCAAAAAATCGCTGTTTTATAGAATACTATTACTGGAGTGTCTAGATACTCAGTTTCATCCAATGAGAGCTGGTGAAGCAAATGACGTCATTTTTTGAGTGTCGTGATACTCAATTTTTAGTAAAAATCTTTTACCACTCGAATAGCATGAAAATAAGAGAGCAATACAAAGAAAAGAACACTATTTACCAATGTACCATTCTTGGAATTCTTCGAGATATTCGTCCGTCGGATTGCGAGAATCCACTTTCACCATTTCCACTCCGATTTTGGCCTGAATCTCTCTGTCGTACATCATAGTCTTCATCAATTTCTGATACATCCGCAGAATATAGTAAACGCCGCCGACGCTGAAAGATTCATCCTCTGCGTGGAGGCGTTCGAATTCCGTCGTGCACTTCTCGACGATCTTCTCACTGTCCAAGTCGTGAAGAATCTCCGGCAGAAAACGGCGAATCAGCTCGAAGTAGGAAATGTTCATGCAAAGATCATGAGCGAGTTGATTCAGTGCGTACTCCGGATAAATGCAACCGTAGCATCGCTCCCGCTGAATCTGCTCCAATCTCTCAAAAGCAAGAGCACCACAAGCGCGGAAGAAAGACTCCTGAAGTCTACACATCGTTTGTTTTTTTTTTTGAAAACAATAGAAATTCCACTTCTTATATACTCCGAGTGTCCAGACACTCTATATACTTGGGTGTTTTGCTATTTTGTACTGCGAGTGTCCAGACACTCCAATCGTGGATGTTCGTCAGCGTGATATCCCTACAT
>JAJRVU010000308.1 GCA_024277145.1 Planctomycetota bacterium | reverse complement strand
GTTGATGGTTTCCTCAACGTGTTAAAAGAAATATTATGATACTGAATGATGTTTTTTTTCTGATTTTTTATCACTGATTGAGACGGTTCTGCCGGTTATATGATTTTAAGTGATTTCAATTTCAGGAAAACTGCAAAATATCCAAGAGCTGTTTTGTGATATCGATTCTCTCTTATAAATTAGAAGAGTACCAATCGGAAGAGTTTCAATGGTATTCCCGTCGCAGGAACGTTTCTTAATACTTAGACATTATAAAATTGACAGAATTCATCAGGAATAAAATTGATGGCCAGAAAAGCATCTATCAAAAGAAAAACAGCTGAAACCGATATTGAACTCTCTGTTAATTTGGATGGATCGGGGCAGGTGGATGTTGATACGGGAGTCGGCTTCTTTGACCACATGCTCACATTACTGGCTCGCCATTCTTTAATTGATATCACAATTAAAGCTGTGGGTGATATTGATGTCGATTATCACCACACTGTTGAAGATGTTTGAATCTGTTTTGGAAAAGCACTCACTGAAGCATTAGGGGATAAAAAAGGAATCACACGTTACGGCAGCAAGGTTTTACCAATGGAAGAAACTCTTGTAACTGTTGCATGTGATTTAAGTGGTCGTGCGTGGCACATTAACAAAGTGGAATACCCTTCACAAAAAATCGGTACATTCGATACAGAACTTGTCGAAGTCTTCTGGCAGGCAGTTGCTGCAAATGGCTTAATGAATTTGCATCAGGTGTTGAATCATGGAACGAACAGTCATCACATTGCTGAAGGATTGTTCAAAGCAACGGCTCGTGCTTTTCGAGAAGCAGTTGCAATTGACCCGAGACAACAAGGCGTTCCTTCTTCAAAAGGAACGCTGACCGATTAGTTTGACAAATCTGCTTGAAAGGCGGAACTGTTTGAATCAAGCGTAGGGTCTGCTGTGCAGACCATCAGGAAAGATTGCGTTATAATATGTCTGGTCTGCACAGCAGACCCTACGGCAAATATTATTTGTATCAGGAATAAATGTGCCTGACCTACAGGATTAAAGAAAATCTCCAGGCAAAAAATATTGAACGGCGAAGGTGAGGCTTCTTGTGTCTTCGGCACCCAACCAGCCATTTTGGCCGGGCCACCCTCTGTTTTTTATTTTCGAACAATGGTGATTTAATATCGGTTCGTGCTACGAAAATTAAAAGTTTGATTCCCGGAAATTTTCTTCAGTTTGAACTTCATTTTCGACGAAATTAGAGTTCAGTAAAATTAACATGTGGAAATTGTTTTAAAAAAATCAAGAGTGATTTTAAAAACTTTTTTTATTTTTAAAAAATGAAGTGTTGAAAGATTTTAATTTTTCTCGCGATTTTTTATTGACAGTTTGGAATCAGAAGATACTCTAGTTCTTAACAGTTTGAATTTGTTTTGAATCATCTTTAAAACAATTACTCCTGTCAAGAAAACTATTCACGTGGCTCATTAGATTCAGTTTATTACTTCTAAATTGAAGTTCGGGATCAAGTTTGTCGCTCCTATTTCGCGGGTTGATTTCATCTCAGTCACCTCCGCACCATGTTTAATAGACACCTTGTTTTTAACCGTGGCCTTTTAAAATCCATTCCTGATTATTTTGAACCTGTCAATCAATAACGCACTGTAATGTTTGCGATCGTTTTACGCGCTGACGTTGCTTGTGATGTGATTGCCTGTATTGTTTTGCAACAATTCATTTGTTTATGGTTCATATTTTCAGAATGTTATTTGATAATTATCGTTTACAAAATCTTGATTCACTCCTTTCATGAGGAAAGGTTTGTATTAAGTCGATCTGGTTCTGAATATCCAATTTCAAAATCAGGGGGAACTATCGGAGTAAAGTCCAGCTTAAGCCAATACGGACGGCAACAGACGTTGTTTTGACTGTTGATTAGCAAAGGTTCTGAATACTCAGGACGCAATCAGCTGCCTAGGACTGACGACTCGTTATGGACGTGAGAGGTTGGAATCATCTTTAAAATATCCTTCCGGTAGTTCCCTTTTTCTTTTTTGATCGCTCCCGCCATCTTCTTATGGGACTTTGGATCAACACGAACTACGGTTCCCTCCCCCTACAGGAAATCGTCCGTAGTTGTGCATGTTTCCTAAATTGACAATACCCCTTTGATTGTATGGATGTTTATTGAGGTAATTTGAGAAAGATAATCCGATTTCGATGAATTTGCGGGTTACTCTCAAGATTCCAGAATAGATATTCGATGTTAAAAGATAACGCGGGGGGGCGTTTGTCAGGAATGGTATGCATTTTTCGATATTTTCTCTGTGGTTTGAGGGAATAGAAAAAATCATCGCCTGAATATGCAGTTTCAGATTCAAAATGAATTACGGACTATATCTATCAGCCCAAGGCGCCCAGGCTCAATCGACTCGGCTGGATGTGATTGCCAATAATCTGGCGAACTCAGGAACCAGCGGTTTCAAAAAAGATCTCGCCATCTTTCAGGATAATCTTCCTTACGATCGAGCGCAGGGAATACAGAATAGCGTTCCGGGCAACCTGAATGATTCCACAGGCGGAGTTTCTGTGGCCAGTGTTGTTACTGATTTCGAGAATGGTTCACTTCAACAGACAGGTGAGACATTCGATCTTGGGTTGGCTGGTCCCGGTTTCTTCCAGGTCGAAAATGGTTCTCAAAAACTGTTAACGCGTAATGGAAATTTTGTTGTCAACAATAGTGGGGAACTGGTGACAGAAGGTTCCAATCTTCCGGTTCTTTCTCAATCAGGCGGAAGAATTGTCATTCCCGGTGGAATTAAAGAAGTTCAAATTGCACCGGATGGAACAGTCAACGCTGTCTCACTTCAAAATATATCAGAATCTGTTGGTCAGATAGGAGTCTTTCAGCCGGCTTCGTATGACTCACTCGAAAAAATTGGAAACAGTATGTATGTAGCAAATAGCGCTGTTAGTCCTGCAGATAATTCTGTGGAGATCAAGCAAGGATTCCTGGAAGGTTCCGGGACTAATTCTGTTACGGAGATGATGCAACTCATTGAAGCATCAAGAACCTTTGAAACAAATATGAACATGATTAAATTTCACGATGATGCTTTGGGGCAATTGCTTCAAAGTGCAGCAAGATAATCAGGGGGTGACCAATGAGTTTAAGAGCATTACATTCAGCAGCAACCGGCATGGAAGCAGGCACATTCAGCCTGGATACCATCGCGAACAATCTGGCGAACGCTGGCACCAATGGTTTCAAACGAACAACAGTCAATTTTGAAGACTTGTACTACGAACATCTGAGACCTGCTGGAGTTCAGGATTCAAAGTCAGGATCTCTCACTCCCGTAGGAATTTCTGTCGGTTTGGGTACCCAGGTTGCCAGTACCGTTGTGGATCATACTCAGGGGAATCTGAAGCAGACAAACAGTCCGACCGATCTGGCCATTACAGGTGAAGGTTTTTTTCCTGTTACGGATGGAGTTGAAACTTTCTATACACGTGATGGGGCTTTTACCAGAAACACGGATGGAAATCTGGTTCTGGCGAAATCAAGTCAAGGATATCTACTCCAACCAAATATTACTTTTCCTCAGGATACGACGGAGATTTCCATTTCAGCTGATGGGGTGATCGCAATCAAGCAGGCAGGTTCCCAGCTATCCACAGAACTTGGACAGATTCAACTTGCTCGTTTTGTGAACCAGGAAGGGCTTTTGCAGATTGGAGATAATCTTTATGCAGAAACAAGCTCTTCAGGGACTCCACTACTGGGGGTTGCAGCTACCGAGGGACGAGGGAAAATTGAGCAATCCTTTCTGGAAGGCTCCAATGTGCAGCCGGTGCAGGAACTGGTGGAACTGATTAAAACACAGAGAAATTTTGAATTGAATTCCCAGGTCATTCAAGCTGCAGATCAAGCTTTGCAAGTTGTTTCCAACCTGAGACGATTCTAAACGAATTCAATCGAAATATTAAAATGATGAATCAATTGAAAGAGAAGACGATGAAAATAAACCGTCAGACAATCAGAAATCGAAAATCAGCAGTCACTGGCTCGGTTTCAAGATTCGTTGTCTTTTCACTGTTGATGATTTTACAGTTGATCCTTACTTCTGAACACGCTTCCGCTGCGATGATTCATTTCAACAGCTCTGCCAAAATTCAGGGTCAGGCGATTTATCTTAAAGATGTAGCCAATGTATTGGCAGATACCGAAAAAGAACAAGAGTTTCTCAAGAATATCATGATTGCACCAGCACCCGCCCCGGGAAAAGAGATGAGGCTTTCTTACGACACCGTTCGTTCAAGAATGACTGCGATGGGAGTGAATCTTGGCAAAATTGATTTTAGTGGACGTTCTGTGATTCTTGTTTCACACCAGAGCAATCTGGGGAGACAACGCAATCAACGAACTGTTCGACAGAATCCTGCGCAGGTCAAACGGGCTGAAAAAGTGATTTCTGAAGTCATTGAAAAAGAGATCCAAATGAAGCAACCGAATGCAGGGTTTTTTACAGTTGATGTTCAAATCAAACCTCAGCATGCAGGTTTTATCCTCAAGGGTTTGGCTCCAGGATACCAGATTGAAGGGTTAAATTTTGAAGCGGATCATTTTCAGGAAGTGACAGTCAGATACCTGGATCGTAATTCCGAACCCCAGCAGTTTCCGGCTCAATGCCAGATCATATCTCATCCATTAGTTATTGTGACGAACTATGCCATTCCGCGTGGGCAGATATTACGGGAATCCGATTTTACCTATAAGCAACTGGAAAAGTACGATCCTGAAGATTCTGGAAGCTATTTCACTTTAATAGAAGATGTGATTGGATCGGAATCGATTAGAAGCATTCAAAAAGGGCGAACCATTACCCGGAAAGATATCCAGGAAATTCCACTTGTTCGCGCAAATGAAATTGTGGATGTCGTCGCTCGTAGAGGATCTATCAGCATTAGTACCCGAATGAAAGCGAAAGAAGATGGAGTCAGAGGAGATTTCATTACTTTGAAATCTTTAGAAGGGAAAAATTTTATTGCGAGAGTTGTTGGTCTCAGGTCAACAGAAATTGATAACGGAAACAGGCCAGCAACGAATCAGGCAGCATTTAATAATCCGTCAGGAAACCATGCATTGCGAATTACAAGTAGTTCATCTGATCCAAAATATAATAAATATGCAACGAGAACCAACAGGAGCAGATCAAACCAGAGAAACAGTACCGGAGCCAGGACAAACAGGGGGCATCGACAATCGATTGTCCCGGTGAGTGGGAGCTCCTCCCGCAAAAATTCACGAGTTAGAACAGGAAATTATTCATATAGACCATAAATATATTACATGGTGATGGAAACAAATTAAAAAACGTCAAGGGGGACGATATGACAATTCAAAAAAGAGATATTTCACAATATATAAGAATGACAATAGTCACGATGATGATCAGCATTTTAACAGTACCAGCTTTTGCACAGAATCAACAAAGAGCAAATGAGCCCGGTTCGGTTACTTCAACGTTACCCGTACCGCCTCAACCTCTGGATGATTCTGACATTGACCTGAAACCTGTTCCTTCTCCTTTAAAAGGGAGAACACAAATGCAAAGAAGGGTCCAGCGAACAAATTATATTGCACCTCCTCCTCAAAGTATCAAAGATTTTTCATTAATTTATGTTGCAGAGCCGGAACCGCATGAATTTAAAGCCCAGGATATTATTGAAGTGATAGTGGATGAAAAAGCAACGACGACATCAAGGTCATTATTTAACAGGCAGAAAACTGCAAACATGAAAGCAGAGATTAAAGAGTTAATCAGGCTGGATGGTGAAGGTCGTCTAAGGTCTGCTGCGAAGGATGGCCCGACAATTGACACCTCTTTGACAGCCCGAATACAGTCCATTGGCCAGATTAACGACAGTGAAGGTATGCAATATCGAATTAGCGTACTGATCGAGGATGTTCTCCCTAATGGAAACCTTGTGATCGCCGGGCGGAAAGAAATTGTTTATAACAAGGAAGTCTGGAATTACAGAGTTCACGGAATCATTCGTAAAGAAGATGTGAGTCCGAATAATACAGTTCTCAGTTCCAAAATTGTAAACGGTGGTGTGGTTAAAAATACAAAAGGAAAAGTTTACGACAGTACAAAACGCTCGTGGGGTGTTCGGGTCCTTGATGTAATCTTTCCGTTTTAGTTAAAAAGTTAATTTGAATAAAAAATTGAATATGTTTTCTACTGTAAAAATTAATAAGAGAATTTCGATGAAAAAAATGATTTCCTTCTCTCAATTTGTTTTCCTACTGGCTTGTGTTCTCGTTCTGGGAACAACGGTTCGATTGGATGCTACGGAACTGCAGGATATCTGCACGGTTGGAGGACAGACCGAAATTCAGCTATCCGGTTTAGGGTTGGTTGTTGGTTTGAATGGAACCGGTGATGGAGGAAAGCTCGCTCCGACAGCAAAAGCATTGATGGCTGCTGTTCAAAAATTACAGGGGCCAGTTACCGAACTTTCTGATCTCAAAAACGCAAAAAATGTGGCATTGGTAATGGTTCAGGTCGTTGTTCCAAAGTCAGGAGCGTCAGAAGGGCAGAAGCTTGATTGTTACATAACTTCCTTGGGAGCAGCAAAAAGTTTAAGAGGAGGCCGGTTACTATGGACTCCACTCCAGGAAATGGGTGTAAAGTATGGGAAACAGGGGCCTCCAATGGTGGCTGAAGCAACTGGTCCTGTCAGTATTGAAGATAAAGATATCCCAACTTCAGCTCTGGTTTCCAAGGGAGTAACTCTCAAGCAGAGTATTCAGAATCCTTTTGTTGATAAAGATGGAAACTTTCTTTTGTTAATTAAACCGAGCCACATTACTTTTCAAGTCACTTCAGAAGTGGCGAGTGTGATAAATACTGAAAAGTCAAATTACTCGACTGCTGATAATTCTATTGCAAAACCAATTAGCGTTGGAGTGGTTAAAATCACAATTCCTGAAGATCGAAGGCACGATCCTATTGGGTATATTTCAGAAATTCTGGAAGTCAAGATTAATGATCCGCATGATAAAGCACAGGTGATTGTCAACACAAAAACAGGTGGTGTGGTGGTGACCGGAGAAGTCGAAATCAGCCCCATTGCTTTTTCACACAAAACTATTTCCGTTATTGTTGGTGATGAAGGTGGAAATCGTCAATCGGGATTTGTCAGCACGGTTCCTACCACTAAAGGTTATGAAGGACAAACGGAAGTGCCAAGAACAGTTGGACAACTGAAGGATTTGCAAAAAGCATTAAATGACCTTCAGGTGAACGGGAAAGATTTGATCGATATTTTACGGATGATAGATGCTTCCGGAAAATTGCATGCAGAATTCATTGAACGATAATTGAGATAAACTGTAGGTCAGGCTGTGCCTGACGCAAGTTATATAAAAATGCAGGGTCTGCTGTGCAGACCACAAGATATAAAAGACAAAACAAATATTTTTAAAGAGTATCATTTCTGGGGGGGAATGAAAAAAGGAAACCGGACATGATTTCAGGTGTTGGATCACAATTAGCATCAGCCAATGTTGTTTCGAGAGTCACACGTGGAGCGATACAGAAACCTGCTGATAGTGAATTGGAACTGAAAGAAAAATTCCAGGACTTTTTTGCAGGAACGTTATATAAGCAGATGTTTAAATCACTTCGTGCAACACATGATAAATCTGCATACCTTCATGGTGGGCAGGCGGAAGAAATGTTTCGGAATCAGCTTGATCAACAGGTTGCAGAAGATCTTGCCAAAAATCAGGGTGAATCCTTCTCAAATAAATTCTTTGAGGCGTTTCAAGCCAATAGAAGAAAGTAGTCTGTTGATATTGAAGACGAGGTTTCCTGTAACTTGTTTGTTAGCAGGAAGTATGAGTGATTTTCTCGAAATCCAGCTTGATTTTCGTGGAATTATAATTGGATTGCTTTGTGAAAACAGTTTGCAGATCAGGAATCAGAGAACAGAAGAGATCAGGAAAATACCGAAATAATAAAATAGAGTGGGCCTGATACCAGTTTTTAAACAACCGGAAAAGTTTACTTGTTTTGGCTAATATGCCAAACGGTGATTTCCAGTTTTATTACAATGGTTAGGTTCATTCGTAAAATTCCAGGAGGGAATTATGAAGAGCAGTCTTCTCATTCAAATTAAAAAATTTCTAAATCAGTTGGAATCGACCCAGCAACGCCTGTGGTCACTCTGTATTCAACGGCGTAAAGCAATTCGTACAGCTCAATCAGATGAAATATTGAGACTGGCAGAAGAAGAGTTTCAGTTGACAGAAGAATTGAAATCTCATCTTGCCATGCGACAGCAGATTCTCACTCAGGCAAATGCAATTCATCTACCCGCAGGAACAATTGAAGAACTTGTTCAGGAATTGGGTGGCGATGAAAAAGAGCAGCTTAATATCAGGATAGAGCGATCTAAACAATTATCTGAAAAAATTCGTACAGAAAGCTGGATTCATTGGATCGTTGCTCAGCGTTCCATTAATCATTGCAATGAAATGATGGATATTATTGCAAACAAGGGGGAAGCTTCACCCACATATCATTCTGAAAATAATTCATCCAGTTCAGGGGGAGTGATTCTCGATGCTTCCATTTAATCATGGAATTGGAATTGGGAAATGACATTTTTTCATCCTGAATGATAGCGATAGCAGGATTTTTTCGACCAGCATTAAGGTAATTGGAAATGGGATTAACAGCAGCTTTATCAGTGGCCGGCAGGTCTCTTGAAGTGTTTACGGCAGGGATTCAGGTCGCCAGCCAGAATATTGCCAACGCAAACACACCCGGTTATATTCGCGAACAGCTCAACCTTGATTCCCAAGCACCGACTGCCAAAGGTCAGTTGATTTTTGGAACCGGTGTTGTTGCAACAAGTATTACCCAGCAGATTGATCTTTTTCTTGAAGTCAGGGTTCATGCAGCCAGTTCTGATTTCTCTGCCTCTCAGGCAAAAGAATCCATTTTCAAACAACTGGAATCAACCATCAATGAACTCGGGGAAAATGATTTATCCACCAGCTTCAGTAACTTTACAGCCGCTTTGAATAATGTGGTCAACACGCCGGAAACTGGGGCAAGCAGACAGTTACTTATTCAGCAAGGCCAGCAACTGGCGCAGGATATTAATTCTTTACGGTCTAATGTTGACGAATTAAGGCGGACGCAAGATACAAAAATTGACGCACTTGTTGATGAATCTAACTTGCTGATTGACCAGATTGCAGATCTCAATCCGAAAATTGCCAGGGTTGAAGCATCAGGAATTGTGAAAAGTGATGCAGGTGGTTTGAGAAGTCAGCGATATAAAGCAATGACCCGTCTTGCAGAAATTCTTCCGATCAGGTTTGATGAAAAACAGGATGGTACGGTCGATATTCTTGCAGGGAACAGTTATCTCATTCTGGCAGGGCAAAAGCAGTATGTGGAAACTGAGACCGTCAATGATAAAGGGGTTGGCGTTTCGAAGATTTTCCTGACCGAAACAAAAGCAGATTTATCAGACACGGGTCGGGGAGAATTAAGTGGAGTTATCCAGGGTCGTGATGACACGCTTGGAAGTTTTGTTGAAGATCTTGACAAGCTGGCAGCGAGTGTCATCTTTGAGTTCAATAAAATTCATGCTTCCGGTGAAGGGCTTCAAGGATTCACCTCGGTGACATCCCAGGAAAGAATTGATGATACTTCTGCAACGCTTAACAATGCAGGGCTTCCGTTTACACCCAAGCATGGAAGTTTTGAAGTCAAAGTTGTTAATAAACTGACCGGATCAGAACAGACGACAACAATTTCGATTGATCTGGATGGAATTGGAACAGACACAACACTGGATAGTTTAAGAGCAGCATTGGACGGAATCACAAACGTTTCTTCAAGTATTACCAGTAAAAATGAACTGAAGATTGATGCAGGAGCAAATTACGAAATTCGATTTGGCAATGACTCAAGCAATACATTGGCATCTCTCGGTATCAATACGTTTTTTACAGGAAGTGATTCGGATACCATCGGCGTGAATCAGGCTATTGTGGATGACCAAAACCTGCTTGCAACTTCACAAGGTGGAGGGCCAGCAGATGGGCGAAATGTTATCGAACTTGCCACCTTCCTCGATAATAAAGTCTCTGGTTTGAATGATCTCAGTATCGATTCTTTTTATGAATTGACGGTTGCAGGTGTTGCACAGGCATCTGCTGCAGAGTCAGCGATTGCAGATGGGTTGGGTGCTTTTCGGGAATCTTTGTTAAATCAGAGAGAACAGTATTCGGGAGTCAGCCTGGATGAAGAAGCAATCAATGTGATTGAATTACAACGGTCATTCCAGTCAGCTGCAAGAATTATCAGCGTCATTGATGAACTATTTACTGTGTTATTGAATATGTAATCAGG
>JAJRVU010000307.1 GCA_024277145.1 Planctomycetota bacterium | reverse complement strand
GATCGAAAACAATTTTTGTAATGGTTCACGATGGTTTCATGGGTAATGCTGGGAAGGTCATCAAATGTTCCATCTGCAGGCAAACCCCAGGGATGATCGAAACATCGTTTGCGAAGTTCCTGAATAATTTTTTGTCGAGGTTCATCTTCCTGTGCTCGGAGAGCCTGTTGAATTCCTAACATGGTTGCGACAAATTCGGATTCAGGCAGATGAGGATTCAGGATGATGTCTGCATAAATTTTTAATGCTTCTTCCAGATTTTCAGAAAGTGCAGCCCCGGTGAACGCAATTTGCTGAGAACCAACCGATTCCGAATGCTGCACGCCGAGGTTATCCAACGCAATTGATAACTCTTTGGAATCCCTATCCCCTGCCCCTCTCGTGATGAGGTCTGACAACGCAGCTGCACAGCCGTTCCCTTTAACCGGATCGTAAACAGCCCCTGCAGGAACCAGAAAAGAAAAAGCCACCGACTGAACATTGTCCATCGGTTCAATCACAACTGTTAAACCATTAGACAGTTGAAAGATTTCTATCGTTTGTGCCTTCATGTATGACCTTTAAAAAGGATTTTTTCTGGAGAAGATATCTCTATAATTTCACTGTAATTGCAGGCAAGTATTACAGATTGAACTCTTCCCGACAAGGGCGTGAAAGAGGTTTCGGAGAAGCTCAACAGTTTATCATTCGCAAGTATGGTTTTATTTCATTTTATACCACATTTCCTTAATTGCATCGTAAGAACCTTATACACAATAAAGGCTTACAAAAACCAGAGGCACAATTTGCTTATCCTGATTCTCTGTCCAGGTCGACACATTTTTTACTTCTGCTTCTTGACAGCAACAAGAAACCATGCAAGTTTAAATAAAGGATATCTAGGTCTTCTAGTATGTATAGCGATTTAATATGGAATTCTTTGCTGGAGAGATTTGATTATGGATCGACGCAATTTTTTGAAAAAAGGCGCCCAAGCTGGTCTGGGATTGGCATTAACCGATGCTGCATACAACAAGCAGGTTGCTGCAGAGGATTCCAGAAAAGTTGTTCGAGCAGGATGGATCGGCGTGGGAAATCGTGGCACGAGCCTGTTACGCAACTCGCTTGCAACGGGGCGTGTCAGCGTTCAGGCAATCTGTGATATTCAACCTGCCCACGCCAAACGAGCAGTGGAAATAGTCACCAAAAGAGGAGACGCTCAACCTGATATCTATACCAATGGTGACTATGCCTACCGGGAAATGCTCGAACGCAAAGACCTGGATGCTGTCATTATCGCAACACCGTGGCGTTGGCATACGCCGATGGCAGTGGAAGCAATGCAAAAGGGCAAAACCGTTGGCGTAGAAGTACCCTGTTCTTTGTCAATCGAGGAATGCTGGGATCTTGTTAACACCAGTGACAAGACCGGCGTTCAGTTCATGATGCTTGAAAACTGGTCTTTTCGCAGCGATAACCTGGCGTTACTTAATATGGTTCGCAAAGGATTATTCGGGGAAGTGATGCATGTTCATTGCTCTCACAGTCATGATTGCATCGATCACTTTTTCTTTGATAAAAAAACGGGAAAGGATCGTTGGCCTGCAAAGTATCTGGTCAAATACAACCGTGATCAATACCCGACTCACAGTGTTGGACCTGTACTGAGCTGGCTTGACATCAACTGTGGGGATCGATTTGAAACAATCACTTCAGTGGCAACAGCATCCCGAGGCATCAACGAATATTTTCGCAGGAAGTTCGGTCCTGACCATCCCGGAACCAAACGGACTTATGCCCAAGGAGATATTGTGACATCTACCATCAAAACGGCCAAAGGGAAAACGGTTGTTGTAAATTACGACATGCAATTACCCAGACCTTATGACAACCGATGGTTACTCCAGGGGACGAATGGTGTTTATAACGAACAACGAGATTCGATCTATTTTCTCGACAAAAGCCCTAAGTACCATGCATGGGAACCGTTTAAACCGTATCACGAAAAGTACACGCATTCCTGGTGGAAGCAGGGAGGAATGGGAGGACATGGAGGAGTTGACGGTATTCAGCTTGATCAGTTTTTCAAAGCAATTCTGGATAAGAACCGCTTGCCTCTGGATATTTATGATTCGGTAACCATGTCTGCGATTGTAGGTCTCTCGGAAGAATCAATCGCCAAAGGTGGAGTTCCAATTGAGTTTCCCGATTTCACCTGCGGCCAATGGGAATCAAGACAGCCCTGGTTTGCGGTGGAGAAAGGATGAACCTTCCATAAATAGACGACTGCAAAGTGCAAACCATAGTGCAGTAGCGAGTGCAAAATACACAGGTAAGTTAGTCAAAAGTTTCAGCTGGAAATGATCGGTGAGACCAAAGGCTTGTACATCGTTCGGATGATTTTAAATCCAAGTGACTGATACAATTCAATTGCTTTCTCATTTTCGCTGGTCACTTCGAGGCTCACTCGCTTCATCCCGCTTTCATGAAAACCAATAAGCGCTTTCATGACCAAAGATTTTCCCAATCCTTGCCCGCGGAATTCAGGAAGGATTCCCACATTCTGGATCGCTCCGAATTGGTTGCTTTTTTCAAGCCCCTGAATTGTTCCGCAATCGATTGCCTGATAAGGGTCACTTGTATCAGTTGCAATTAACCAGGTTGCCTTCGGCAGGAAGTTTTTCTGGTTGGATATTTAATACATCAATCGATGACAACCACCAAGATCACCCAGGCACGAAAAGATATGTGCATCAAGTTCACCACGAAAACTGTCAAACTTCACGATTGCATGACGGTCAAGAAGTTTTGGTGACCATTCAAGCCAGCGAAATCCCTCAATGGCATCAGGTTCGCGCAGGGATGCATCAGAAAGGAGTAACTCCATCCGATATCGCCTGACGTACGATGATGACATTCCGTTTAACCTTTTGAATTATATTCAGTGAACAGCATAAAAGGGGACTCACAAAATTTTACCACATCCAGAACATCTGTCAACGAATTGTTATTTTCATCGCCCCGGTTCATGATAGTGTTATTCTGGTTATATCAGCTTTAAGCCAAACTTATATTGACCAGCAAATCCTAAGCACGCTTACTTAAAGTGTTTATAGTAGCTTGAATCCGGTTGCTGAATCGTCCGTAAGTCCTTATTTACCACTCATGGGCTTGTCATTTTTACATTTCTCTTAAACAATACCACCTGAAAGAATCAGTCTGAAAGAACCAGTTCTATTTTGGAAAATCGTTAATGATTAATCGAGCGGTGATATTAGGAGCCAGCAATCTCTCTCTGGGGTATCCCATTGTCTGCAGGCATTTGGTCGAATCATCAGATAAGCCATTGGAAATATTTTCTGCATGTGGTCACGGAAGAAGTTACGGAAAATGGAGCCAGTTTCTGTACCGCGGGATTCCCGGAATTATTCAATGTGAACTCTGGAATCAATTGAAAATAGAGCAGGATAAAAAAAGGGCTTCGTCAATTCGTGCTTTGCTCACTGACGTTGGTAATGACTTGGTTTACGGAAAATCCGTCTCACAAATTCTTGAATGGCTTCGTATTTGTCTGGATCAACTCCAAGAACATGAAGCAGATATCATCGTGACGGAACTGCCAGTGGAGCCCTTGATGAAACTTTCCAGGTTTCGGTATGAATTAACTCGGAGGTTATTTTTTGGCGGGAAAAGTCTCTGCTGGGATGAAATGCAGTCAAGGATTCTCTTGCTGAATGAAGAATTGATTCAAATCACAAATGAGTATCAAATCAGGCTAATTAAACCGAATAGCAAATGGTATGGCTTTGACCCGATCCACATTAAAAAATCTCAACGACTAACCGCATGGAAAGAAATCCTTTCCTGCACCTCTGAGAAAAAATGCACTGTTGAAGAAAGTTGTACCGCAGAAGCAAATATTCAAAAATCAGTTCCAGCCGGATTGTTTTCTGGTAACTCATTAAAACGATGTGATCGGGCTGAGAGAAAAATATTCGGAAAAATAAAACGAACCAGCCAGCCTGTTTTGGAATCTGAACATTTGACCGCCTTCTCTTTTTAGATCAACTAAACAATGTCTAGAAATGATGTAGAACGTGGCGCACTGTATATATAGTCGGGATAACACTTAAGCCTTCCATATATTTATAGAAACGCTCTAGCAGAAATGGGTCTGGTTTCGATCAGATTTCAGGCTTAAACATTTCAAAAACGGCGAAATTCGGGAAATTTTCCGTGGATTATAGATTCAGCAATATCCTCGCTTGCCAGAAGACTTTAAGTTGAATAGACTTCCAACATATGGGAATGCCTTTTTCGTTAAGATTCCGGTTTTCTTATTTACCCGGTGGTGTAATGGTAACACAACAGGTTTTGGTCCTGTCGTTCAAGGTTCAAGTCCTTGCCGGGTAATTTTCTTCTGCATAGTTGCTTCTAAATAAGAGGTTAAGCAACTCTCCCCCCACATTTCTTCCCGAATTGGCTTCAGAATCCAAGCGAAAGCTGGATTTCTCCGCAATAAAACAGTTGCTCTTTACATGTCCTGAATGCTGGATAAAGGGGCTGTGCCATTTTCGCACACCCAATTATCAAAAAGTGTTGAAAACAGCAAAGCTACATGATATACTTATCTATATATCTTGATGCAAGTTTGATTGCCTCCATGTCGGCTTTCAATCTGAGTCATTCCATAGACATGAGATAAGAGAGAAAGCCATGCCTCGCATTCCACTCCTTATAATCATCTGCAGCCTGACCGTTGTTTCCATAGCGAACGGAGCTGACAAAAAAGCTGACGTCAAAAAACCGGTCGTTCAGAAAAAGTCTGCACCAAAAACAGAAATCAAAAAACCAGCTACCAAAAAACCAGAAGCAAAAAAACCAGCTACTGAGAATAAAGTCAAAGCTGATAATCTCATCAAAGATAAAAAAGCAAACGCTTCAGAAATATTTGACAAGAAAATCAAGCCAATTCTGGTCAAGTATTGTTATGAATGCCATTCCAAAAATGGAAAATCCATTGAAGGTGGACTGGAACTTGATTCCCCTTCTGGAATGTTGCGTGGCGGTGATTCCGGCCCGATGTTGCTCGCTCATCACGTCGATAAAAGCGTAGTGATTAAAATGCTTGAGCATGATGAAGATTTTTCTGCAATGCCACCGGAAAAAAAACTTCCCGATGCAGCCATCCAGGCGTTTAAAGAATGGATTCGTCTCGGTGCTCCTGACAGTAGAAAAGATGTCGGGCCAACCGTAAAAGAACAACGCATGAAGGAAGCGAAAAATCATTGGTCTTTTCAACCTTTAAAAACGGTTGGTCCTCCTTCCGTCAAGCAGACTGACTGGGCTCGAAATCCAGCAATCGATAATCCTATTCTCGCTCAATTGGAAGCAAAAGGTTTAAAACCAGTCAACGATGCGAATAAAAGAACTTTAGTTCGACGGGTCTATTTTGATCTGGTTGGAATTCCACCCACACCAAAGGAAGTCAATTCCTTCCTGGCTGATCAATCACCTGATGCACTTTCGAAACTGATCGACAAATTGTTAGCTTTGCCTCAGTTCGGTCAACGATGGGGAAGGCATTGGCTGGATGTTGTTCGGTTTGCAGAATCAAGTGGTATGGAATTCAATTTTACATACCCCCACGCATGGCCATTTCGAAATTATGTAATCAATTCCATGAATCAGGACAAACCTTTTGACCTGTTTTTAAGGGAACAAATTTCCGGTGACCTGATCCCTGCAAAAAAAGGAGATTCACCCGAGGTTATTGAAGCACGAAAAATAGCGTCCGGTGTTCTTTCCTTCGGACCTAAAAGGCATAACTCCGGCGGTACGGAATTCCGAATGGATATTGTTGACGATCAAATCAATACCATTACACGTTCCATGCTTGCAATGACGGTCTCCTGTGCACGATGCCACGACCATAAATTTGATCCAGTTCCCACAAAAGATTACTACGCTTTAGCAGGAATTTTCCTGAGCACGGAACCTCTTTATGGAACGATCAAACAGAAATACAGCAATAACCCAACAGATCTCCTTCCGATTGGCCCGAATGCACAGACACTCCATGCTGCTGCTGAAGCTTATGATAAAAAAATCAAAGAAGCTGAGAAAGCACTCGTAACAAAAAAAGCCGAACTGAAAAAAGCAGATGAAGTTGTCAAACAAGCGGATAAAAAGAAAGCCGAGGCTGGGAAAGCATTGGCAGCTTTAAAAACCAAACCCAAAGCGAAAGAGACTTCTAAAACCAACCTGCAAGCCAAGAATAATATTCCAGCGGTAAAAACAGTTGTAGCTAAAAAAGAAATCATCCAGAAAGAAAAAACAAAAAAAGAAATGTCACAAAAAGAAACGACCGACGATAAAAAAACGGAACTCAAAAAAGAAAAACCAGCACCTGAAAAACCAGCACCTGAAAAACCAGCACCTGAAAAAACACCCGCTAAAAAAACAGTTGTGAAAAACGTTTCAAAGGAGACAACTTCTAAAAAAACGGAACCCAATAAAGCAGTTCCCAAGAAAGCAGAACTGAAAAAAACGGCTCAGAAAAAAGAGCAGGCAAAAAAAGTGGAGCCGCCTGAAGTCATTGCCAAAAG
>JAJRVU010000306.1 GCA_024277145.1 Planctomycetota bacterium | reverse complement strand
AGGTCCGAATAGGTTTCGGAATTCATTATCGAAATAGATATCTGCTTCTGAGGAGAAGAGAATGGCCAAAAAAGCCAAGAAAAAGAGTGGTTCACGCCTGATTCCATTGGGGGATCGTGTGGTTGTCAAACGAGCTGAAGCGGAAACAACAACGAGTGGCGGGATTGTTTTACCAGACAGTGCAACAGATAAACCTCAACGTGGTGAAGTGATTGCCATCGGTGATGGTCACGTTAAAAGTGACGGAACCCGATTGCCATTAACCGTGAAAGAAGGGGACAAAGTTATTTTCAGCCCTTACGGTGGTGAAGATATCAAACTTGGCGATGAAGAATACCTTCTTCTCCGAGAGAGCGATATTCTGGCTCTGATTTAAGAGTGCTTGTTATGATGTCGGGATTTTAAGTCCCCGTTCCATTTTTAAAACAACATTGTGTTTACTAAATAAATTAATACAGGAGATATACTGTCATGGCAAAAATGATTGCCTTCGATCAGGAAGCCCAGGAAGCAATGCGAAAAGGCGTTAGCAAACTGGCACGTGCAGTCCGAGTCACATTAGGTCCTAAAGGACGAAATGTAATTCTTGAAAAAAGTTTCGGTTCGCCAACTGTCACAAAAGATGGTGTAACCGTTGCAAGAGAAATTGAACTGAGCAACAAGTTTGAAGACATGGGTGCCCGTATGGTGCGGGAAGTTGCCAGTAAAACATCTGATGTTGCTGGTGATGGAACAACCACAGCCACGATCATGGCTGAAGCGATTTATAACGAAGGATTAAAATCTGTTGTTGCAGGTGTCAGTCCTATCGAAATGAAACAGGGAATGGAAAAAGCTGTTGAAGATATCATTGGAAAACTTCATGGCATGGCCACAGATTGCAGATCTAAAAAAGCAATCTCACAGATTGGAACAGTTGCTTCCAATGGTGATGCAGAAATCGGCTCCATTATTTCAGATGCAATGGACCAGGTTGGTAAAGATGGCGTGATTACTGTTGAAGAAGGCCAAAGCCTGACAACAACTTTTGAAGTTGTTGAAGGAATGCAGTTTGATCGCGGATACCTTTCTCCTTACTTTGTGACAGATCCACAAAGCATGGAATGTGTTCTTGAAAATGCCTATATCCTGATTCATGAAAAGAAAATTTCCAGCGTGAAAGACCTTGTTCCCATTTTGGAAAAGGTTGTTGGCGAAGGTCGTCCTCTTTTAATTATTGCTGAAGATGTTGACGGTGAAGCGATTTCCACTTTAGTGATCAACAAACTTCGTGGTACTTTCAAAATCAGTGCTGTGAAGGCTCCTGGTTATGGTGATCGAAGAAAAGCGATGCTTCAGGATATTGCAATCATGGTTGGTGGACAGGCCATTTTTGAAGACCTCGGCGTACAGATGGAAAACATTCAGCTTTCTGATCTTGGTCAGGCAAAGAAAATTGTGATCGACAAAGAGAACACAACGATCATTGAAGGGGCTGGAAAAACTTCTGCAATCAAGTCCCGAATTGATCAGATTCGTCGTGAAGCAGAAAACTCAACCAGTGATTATGACCGTGAAAAACTGGAAGAACGAGTTGCAAAACTTTCTGGCGGTGTTGCTCAGATTAATGTGGGTGCTGCAACGGAAAGTGAAATGAAAGAGAAGAAAGCTCGTGTTGAAGATGCACTTCATGCAACTCGTGCTGCTGTTGAAGAAGGAATTCTTCCAGGTGGTGGCGTTGCTTTACTTCGTGCTTCTGCTTCCTGCAAGCCAAAAGGACTGAGTCACGATCAACAGGTTGGATATAATATTATCCTTCGTGCCTGCCGTGCTCCCATCACACAAATTTCAAACAATGCTGGCCAGGATGGCAGTGTGATTTGTGAAAAAGTTCTCGAACTTGAAGGCAATAAAGGATACAACGCAGCAACAGACAAGTACGAAGACATGGTCAAAGGTGGAATCATTGATCCTACCAAAGTGACTCGTACTGCCCTGACAAATGCAGCGAGCGTTTCTACATTGCTTCTGACAAGTGATGCCTTGATTGCTGAAAAGCCAAAAGATGGTGACAACGGCGCAAGTGACGATGCAGATCTATACTAAAGAATGATTTAAGGAAATGTCTTTCGAGACAGCTTCCTGATACTTATAAATTACAGGTTCGGTGTTTTTATTAACGCCGGACCTGTTTTTTTGTGTGTACACCATTCTATTACCTTTGTTATACAGTCAAAATAATTAAAGAAACTCCTTTCTGTTTGTTTATAGAAAATGAATAATATACAGGAGTATGCAAGTGTCACTTAATTTCCTATGAGAATAATCAAAATGAAAACCATTTACTCCAAATTTCACTGCTTGTTTTTTCTACCCGCGGTAGTTCTGGTTATTTTTTCGGGTTCGATGGTACTTTCATCAGATTCAACGAAGCCAGGCACTAAAATCCATGTGGTTCGACCAGCACCAATTCAGGCAAAACCTGGACTGTTCGACCAATCCACCACGAACACGCTTGGCCTCACGACTCTGAAAGGTGAGCACGCAATTCTCTACACTGCAACGAAGGATGGCTACAAATTTTGTCATCATTCTAATCTTGTGGTGTTTAAAGATCGCCTGTACGCAATGTGGTCCAATGGCAAGGTCCACGAAGATTTTAACGGGCAACGTATTCTCAGTTGCTCCACGACAGATGGTATGAACTGGTCTGAACCGGTCGTTATTGTTTCAGATCCAGATGGACCTGAAGGGCCTCGCGCCGCCGTTGCTGCTGGCTTCCATGTGAATGGCGATAATTTAACCGCATACTACACATCTATCATTGGCAAAAAACAAATTGATCCACGAAGTATAATGTACGCCATAACAACGCAAGATGGAAAAAACTGGAGCAAGCCTCTGAAAATAGCAACCGGTTTTTTTATTGATGGTCCACGTCCAATGCGCGACGGGCGACTGCTGTTGAATGGTCAAACAGCGGACAGGCAACCGCAATTACTATTTTCTGATAACAAGAATGGACTGTCTGGATGGAAACAGGGAATAATTCCTCCGAATGATATTTTCACCTTTCCTGAACCGACCTGGTTTCAACAACCGGGTGGTGTACTGACAATGTTATTCCGTACTCGAGGCGGGCACTTTCGCCTTTATGCCAGCGTGAGTCACGATCGAGACATGACATGGAGTGCGCCCCAGGAGACGAATTTTCCTGATGCAACAGCGCGCAGCTTTGCAGGTAATCTCCCCAATGGGACTGTATTTCTCATTAACAATCCCAACACGTCACCAAGTACATATCCAAAAGTTGGAAAACGAAATCCCCTGACCATTTCGCTTAGTAAAGATGGAAAAATATTTGACCGTGCCTATGTCGTTCGTGGTGAAGCAAGCCAGATGCGTTTCAAAGGAAAAAGTAAAATCGCTGGCTGGCAATATCCCTCAGCTACGGTCTGGCGAAACTCACTTTATATTGCATACTCCATTAATAAGGAGGACGTTGGTATCACGCGTGTTCCACTTAAAGATTTTTGAACACATGAATGTGGGTGTCTATGGAGTTAGGAGAATTAAGTAGTGCAGGCTGCACTCGCTCGACAGCATAGAGGCTTTTTTTCAAAGCTCTAACACGCTACATGTATATGAAACTCACTCTAATTAAATAATCTGTGGTTCCTTCTTACTTTGCGTCATACTATAGCCTGACCTACATATTTTGACGGTAACAAGATAGCACCACTTGAAATTAATTCTGGGAATGATCGGTCCCGTTGTTCAAGCGTTTTCTTAAATAGGCAGCTCTTGAGGTATTTCTCTCGCCAGTGTCCAGTTTTTCTTTCTGGATTTTCTGCAGATGAGCAGGCTGCGTATGGATAAACAGTTCGTTCACTGTCGGGATTTTCAGGTCGTCAATCAGTCCGAGATTAATTCCCATTCTCACACTTGAAAGCAGATGCATTGTTTCTTCAGAACTGATTGTCTGGGCGTTCTGCAAGATGCCATATGCACGAGAAATCTGGTCATGAAGGTTTTGTTTATTTTCTTCCAGAAGAGCTACGCGAGCCCTTCTTTCGTATTCAATAATTCTTGGAACGACTTCTTCGATATTATTGATGATTTTTTCTTCACTTTCTCCCAGTGTGGATTGGTTGGAAATCTGGTAAAAGTCTCCCATTGCCTGGCTTCCTTCGCCATACAAGCCTCTAACTGCAAGGTTGATTTTCTGAAGCGCTTGAAAGACCTTCTGAATTTCCTTTGTGATAACAAGTGCTGGCAGGTGAAGCATCACGCTCACTCGAATTCCGGTACCCACATTGGTCGGGCAGGATGTCAGGTAACCAAATTTTTCACTGAATGCATAAGTGACATGCTCTTCAATCGCATCGTCAAGTTGATCAATTTCGTTCCAGCAGTCTTTCAGGGCAAAACCACTGTGTAAAACCTGAATGCGAAGATGGTCTTCTTCATTCACCATCAAGCTGATATTTTCTTCTTCACTAACGCTGACACTTCTTGATCCCAACCCTTGAGAATGTTCCCGGCTGATCAATTGTCGTTCGACAAGAAACTGGCGATCCAATTCATCCAGGTCATTTACTTTAAAGTAGGATAAAGGCTTTCCAATTGTGGATTTGGAAATTGTATCGTGAAGACATGTTTCAATTTCATCCAGAACAGAATCACTCGCTTTGTTTGGGAAAGGGAATTGAGCAAGATTACGCGCAAGTCGGACGCGACAGGAAATGACAATATCAGATTCCGGTCCATTCGCTCGTAACCATTCTCCACTGGTGTTTGTGAGCGATTCCAAATCCACGATTTGCCTCTTTCAAATATTGATAAATAAAATAATTGGAACTGTTTAATAATAACTGCGAACGGTGTTTTCTACAATGGAATCAAGTTTCTGTTTCTGAAACCTGTTCATCTTCTCCCGCATTCTGGGAAATATTTTTAATCGTATCTCTCAGTCGGGCAGCCTCTTCGTAATCTTCATCTTCGACTGCTAGATTCAATTCATTTCTTAACCGGATTAATTCAAATTGCTTGCGACTGGCATCAGGTGCTCTTTTAGGATATTTCCCAACATGCTGAGTACCTCCATGAATATTTTCCAGTAAGGGAAGAAGTTCTTCCTCAAAAGAAATATAATCGTGCGGACAACCCAGCCGACCTTTGCTTCTGAATTCTGCAAAAGAAATTCCGCAATTCGGACAGATCAGATTAGCATGTTCGCTATCCACTTCTATATCAGGAATTTCCGGTAGTTTGTCAGCGAATGCAACGGGTTCCTCAATATTCGGTGCCTGCTCCGCAGACTCAAAATATTCTTCAGCACAGGACTGACATAAATGGAGCGCTTCAACAACGCCATCCTGAATATCAGTGATATGCAAAGTTGCTGGTTTATTGTCGCATCGGGTACATTTTTTCATAATTCGTTGCAATCATAGAGAATGTATGTGCATCATCTGGTTGACTCACTACAATTCTAACTCTCCCCCGGATACTGTCAAGCTAAGTCCTTGCTTCACTTTCCGTCATAACGATAAGCAATTATTATAGATAGAGTATATAAATGCAAAAGAATCGTTCCTTTTATTATGCTATTTATTGGATTTACAATAATCTGGCATAAGAGTTAAATTGATTTCCTGCAGGCAACTCCATTATCAGTACAAAATTGATATACTCAGCGAACTTCTGTTGACTCAATAGTCTCTTGAATTAAGTACTGTACCTTGAAAATAATTATCGAATCCGTTCCAGTTCAGAAAATATAAAGATTTACTTGAAATGAATCACCATCCGACCTTTGAGACTTTTAGTAATCTCTCTGAAAACGGAAACCTCATTCCCGTTTATAGACAATTGCTTAGTGACACGCTTACCCCCGTTTCTGCCTATTGCAAGCTTGAAAAATCAGAATGCTCTTTTTTGTTTGAAAGTGTGATTGGCGGAGAAAAAATCGGGAGATACAGCTTCCTGGGATCCAATCCTTTTTTTCAGATCAATGCATATGGAACCAAGGTGATACTCAATGATGGAACTGGGGAAGTTGTCCGGGAAATCGATGATCCGTTACAAGAACTGGAATCTCTTCTATCCAAATTCAAGGCTGTTCCATTGCCCGGCATTCCCAGTTTTTGTGGTGGAGCAGTAGGCTACGCTGGCTATGATGTTATTCGATATTCTGAATCCCTTCCTGATGCCCCTCATGATGACCGCCAGCTTCCTGATCTCTCTTTTGCGTTTTATGATCACATGGTAATTTTTGATCACATCAACAAAACCATT
>JAJRVU010000305.1 GCA_024277145.1 Planctomycetota bacterium | reverse complement strand
GTTTTTTTCTTCTTCCGCCTGACTGGAACCAATTCTTCATCATCGTCCCAATCATCAGAATCTACTTGATACGGTTTGACCTTAGCCATCGATACTTCTCCCAATTATTGCCGGGAGATAAAGAAAATGCTCTTATGGATTTTTTACGGTATTGACTTTGATCGATTCGCGATTTATTTGAATTCAAACAAAGGTCATTATTATGAATAGAGCCTAATAGTCTTCCGGCCTCTAATTGTTAGTTACAAACGCAACCGAGGCAGGATTCTTTTAACCGTTTTGTTGATCTCTTTAGAAGAACTGAATTGAGAGTCCGGTCAGATAAAAGAGGTGATCTTTTCTGAAAGGATAAAGAGCAAGAAGAATTGATATATCTTAAACGATAAGCAAACAGAACGCAGAATTCCTAAACGGAATTCGGATTGTTTATCAGTGATTTCAAAGCGGTTAAATAGCCACTCGACCCAGACCAAAGACTCTTGCAAGAATCAGCACTGTCATGGCTGAAATGATCATAATCATGGAAGCAGCGACAGAACCTTCAATGTTCCCAACCTGAAGCTCCATGAAGACCGTTGTGGAAAGGACTTCGGTTTTCATTTCAATTGCAGCTGCGAAAACAAGAATGGGGCCAAACTCTCCTAAAGAGCGTGCCCAGGCAAGTGTTCCTGCAGCAATGAGCCCCTTGTTCGCCTGAGGGAGCACAACCGTCCAGAAAGCCTGACCGCGACTGCAACCCAGTGTTAGCGCCACTTTTTCATAACGAGCGTCAATCTGGTCAAAGGTGACGCGCATTGTCCTGACTGCAAAAGCACAAGCGACCATGAATTGCGAGATAATTACCGCAGGAATATCGTAAGTAATTCCAATCTCTTTTCCAAAAATCCATGACGTCAGTTTTTCACAAGCAGCTTCCAGTGCATGTCCCATTGAAGTTTGTGAAAAGAAAATTAATAAACAAAGGCCGATCACCAATGGAGGAAGAACAATCGGGATATCCAGTATCGAATCAATGACTGTTTTTCCCCGAAAATTAAATCGAGACATGATGTACCCAATAGGAACTGCAACCCAGACAGACAAAATTGCTGAGATAGTGCAACTGAGCATGCTCAATTTGATGGAATAGATGACATGGGGTTGTTTGATTGTTTTCCAAAATTCATCAAAAGTGAAATATGTGCACAAGCTGGCAATCATCATGACGATGGCCAGGATATAAAATCCACTCAACGCTCCGAACCCACCAAGAAATGGAATATCTGATCGGACTTGATAAGATGAAGTCTTCTTTTTATCTAAATTCTCTTTTTCAGAACTCAATTTAAAGATCTCCCGGATATCGCCAGCGGAAGTTAAATTTTTCAAATTGCTTTTTTGAATCAGGAGAAATCAATGCATGAACCAGGCGTTTAGATAAATACGGATATTTTGAATTTTTAGCAACAGCGATCGGTTGGACAGCTTTTGCTTTTCCAATTTCAATCGGGATAGTTTCAACATCGTTTCGAACTTCTTCTTTTGCAACATTGGCAGCATAAACGATGGATGCATCAATGGAGCCGACCCTTAACTGGTTCACAAGAAAGTCAGCAGTCGGGGAATCGGCTATAACATTTGCTTTCACTTTTTTGTAAATATTTAATTCCACCAAAAGGTCTTTAGTCAGTTTTCCGAGCGCACTTTTGACTTCATGCGCCAAACCGAGTTTTAAACCTTCACGGGTCAAATCCTGAATCGAATTGATGTTTTTGGGATTCCCTTTTGGAACAATCACTACCATTGCAGTTTCTGTCAGTGTAATCGATGGGTTGAATTTGTCCTTTACCTGCACCATGAAAGAGTTATCACAGGAGAAATAAACATCCGGCAGGCTGCCACCATTCATCATCGAAACAAGAATTCCACATCCATTATAATTCACATTAACTTCAATCCCTTCCCGTTCCTGAAAAGCAGTAATCGTATCCTTGATTGCCAGCCGATTCACTCCACCACTGAAAACGGTCAGTTTAGGGATTTTTTTCCATTGATCCCCGTTGACAGTTTCATAATGATGTTTTTTGAAATATTTCTGACCCTTTTCAGGTGCCTGCAAATACCTGCAAACTTTTAATGAATTCGCAGGATCTTGACAGGTCTTCAATACAGCAATGGTAATTTCCTGAACTTCTTTGTCCAGTTCAGGAACGGAAACATAATCAAGCTCATCCATCTGGCGGGCATTGGCATCCCAAATAATCGCTGCGTCAACCGTTTTCAGTTTAACATCCAGTGCAATGTCATTGACCGTTGGTTTAAAGACGGCAGCTTTCTTTTTGTATTCATCCCATTTCCCTTTTTCTTCCAGAACTTTTTTGGAAACTTTCCCAATCGATGCCCCCGGGTTCGCAAGAGCAAATTTGATGTCCTCTTTTAAAAGGTCAGCCAGCGACTGAATATTCTTTGGGTTTCCTTTGTAGACTGCAATGACAGGTCGTATTTTTGCAAGAGGAATCGTTTCATCAATCAAGTCATAAGATTTTGCCAGTTCAATGAAACTTGTATCAGCTGCCAGATAGAGATCACCCTTTTTAGCTGTCCTGAGATTATTCAACAAAACACCAGTTCCGCCATACAAAATTTCCACTTTCAAACCGAATTCCTTGTTGATTTGTTCAATGGTGTCAACAACTGGAAGCTTGACCCCTGCAGCACAATATAGAAACACTGAGTCTGTGGAATCCGATTTGGTAACCCGTTTTGAAGGGGACATCACCAAATAGCCCAAGATAATCACAACGGCCAATGAGCCTAGAAACAGAGCTAATCCCTGATTAATTTTTCCATTTCGTGGAATACGAAGTATCGCGTTTTTCATTTTATCAATATTCAATTTCGTTTTATTTAGTTCGATTTATATAAATGTTCTGCAAGGGGGAATTTCTTAAAAAGGTGAAGTTTGAATTTAACTTTTTACGGTTGTCTCTTCGGTCAGTTTTCCTGCCCGAATCTGCTGAACCCTTCCCGCACTTTTAAGAGCATAGTCATCATGCGAAACCAGAAGGACTGCTCCGGTTTGAGAGAATTCAGTAAAATGGTTCAGGACAATATCAGCATTCTCACGGTCGAGATTTCCAGTCGGTTCATCAGCAAGAAGAATTTTTGGTCGATTCATTAATGCCCGTGCCAATGCTGTTCGTTGACGTTCTCCTGTACTCAGTTTTGCAGGAACATGGTTTTCTCTTTTTTCGAGACCAAATTTTTTGATTAATTCTGCCACTCGTTCATTCGCTTCATCCAGATTGGTCGCAAGAGAGGCAGCCAGAATGTTATCCCTGACATTCAAATAAGGAACGAGATGAAACTGCTGGAAAACAAATCCGATATTTTCTGCGCGAATCCGGGCTCTTTGATCATGCGAAAGTGTATAAGGATTCTGGTCACCAATCAGGACGGTTCCTTCCTCCGGCTTAAGCAGGCACCCTGCAATCAAGAGAAGCGTTGTTTTTCCACAACCACTTGGTCCTTGAATGCCAACAAAATCTCCTTCAGAAAGATTCAGGCTGACATCATCAACCGCCTGCACAATTCCGTCACTTCCTTTGTAGGTTTTTCTTATCGAATCAAGCTGTAATAACATGTTTTCTGTTTCTGTCGAGATTTCTAATTATTGTTCAGGAAGATTTCTATGCGATTTCTATTTGTGGTTATTGTTCAACCAGTATGGTTGCGGGGTCCTGTTGAGATGCGAGCATGGCTGGAATCCAGCTTGCAATTACAGATAATACCGGAGCCAGTATCAACACCAGGACAAAAGCG
>JAJRVU010000304.1 GCA_024277145.1 Planctomycetota bacterium | reverse complement strand
TAAACTTTTGGATTACGAGGCAGTATGAGTTGGTTACGTGGATCAGGAGGAGCAAAATGTGGATTGCGTCTTGTGTAGTGATCTTTAAGAACATAGTGCCAAAGAGGATGACTGTTCATGCTACCAAACCAATTTCCCCAATCATCACGATTTCTTCCGAATTGGGATGGGCCAGATTGCGGATCAATTTTCCCGGTCTCAGGTTGAATACGGAAATCCCTGCTTCCCAAACTTGTCAGTTTTCCAGTTTTGAGCGATTTGATTTTGCTCTTTGCACCGTAATTCGAATTGTGGGAACCACTCGCACAATAAATCCAGTTATCAAGTCCCCAGCGGAGTCCATTCACTCTTAACTGCTGGTTTCCCGGGTTAAACCCTGTATAAAGATTTTCTCTTTTGTCCGCTTTACCATCTCCATTTGTGTCCGATGCATAAATGATATCCGGAGCAGATGTAATTAAAACACCATTTTTCCAGGGAAGTACACCATTCGGGAAAGAGATTTCATCTACAAAGATAGTTGACTTGTCGTATTTTCCATCTTTGTTTGTGTCTTCCAGAATGCGGATTCGACCGCCTGCTTTTCCTTTTCCATCCATACCGAGGGGATAGTCTGCCATCTCAGCAACCCAAAGTCGTCCTTGAAGATCCCATGCGATAGCGACAGGATCTTTTACTAACGGTTCAGACAGAACCAGTTCCACTTCATAACCTTCACGAACGTGGATAGCTGCATGGGAATTTATTGGTGAAAGCGGTTGTGTGTCAGGCTCAATCTTTTTTTTTTGAGCTGATGTTTGACCAACTTGGGTTTGATCATACCTGACTGTTTGAAATGTCCTGAAGTTTCTTTTGAAGTAAGAACACGATTATAGATTGCCACTTCGTCTATTTTACCTTCAAAATTAGCAAAGTGATCACACCGCCCGCCGATAAAAATAGTCGATGAATTGGAAGGATAAGTGATTTTGATCTCGCCAGAAATTTCAGGAGTTTCATTTCCGTTAAGATAAACAGAAACCTGATTTCCTTTTCGAACAAGAACAACATGGTTCCATGTTTTTAATTTCAGATCGGTTTTCCCAATCAGCAGTTGATTAGCTTTGTTACCGTTAAAGAAGATCAGTTTTCCAGGAGCATTATTCTGATAAGTCCCACCAATGCCCAGGTGATCGCCTGCTGCTGTTGTGTCTCCCTCTTTTCCGCGAGAGAAAAGATAACCCGTTACCGGTCGTACTTTATGTGGAAGGCCATTCCAGAACCAGAATTCCACGGAATAAGTATCATCCAATTCCTTGATTTCCGTTTTCATTCTTCCACCTGCAAAGTGGGCAGCCCGGTTTCCACGTAGCCCGGTTGAAATTCCTTTCGCTTGTGGACCAGGAAGATAGCGGGCAACTCCTTGTTCAAAAGCTCCGGCATGATCATGTAACTGATCAATCGCTTGATAATCTGATAGTTCTTCAAACCGCCAATAGGCCACCGGTTTGGAATTCTTCACCGCTTTGGAGTAGGGGGTTTCAGAAATATTGACTTTTCGTCTCGGTTTATCAGCCACTTTTTCGAGCAATGACAGAAGTGCTTCCACAATTTTGGGTTCTGCTTGAACTTCCAAACCAGCCGTTCTCGCCGGCCAGGTTGTGTAACCTCCAAGAAAATGTTGTTCTGGTGGGGGAATGTATCCTTGTGCTCCGTTAGCGAGTTCAATATTGAAAGTAGTTTTGAACGGGCTTTGTGCTTTTAATTTCAATCCGGTGATGGCGTAAACTTCGTTCGGGATTGCAGTGATTCCGAGATCGCCAATTCTAACCGCTTGAAGTTTGAGTTCTGCTTCGGGGTCATTATAAAGATAAATTTGTTCCCGGGCGTAAATGTCAGCTTGTGATTTCGGAAGCTTATTACCGAGTTGTTGGAATTTTTCTTTTGACCATTTTAATCTTTCCGCATTCGGAATTCGTTTACCGAGTTTGATTTTTTGCTCTGCCATCGCCAGTGGAACCCAGTCATGAAATTTGATTTTTTGAAAACCGGAAAACGCAACTTTGGCTAACTCTTCAGAGTAAAGATTCAGGTCTCTTTTGACTGCAGGTTGGCCGTAATCCATCCACATAATGTCTCCACTGGTTCCTTGTGAAAGGATTCCAACATAATCCGGGTGAATATTTTCTTTTTTAAGTAGTGATTCAAATTTGCTTCCGAACAGGCCACAGGCATCTGCTGAAATATGAGAAGATCCATAGAAGTGAAATGCATAATTTCCTAATACGGAAAGGAGTTTTCCGTCTGTTGTTTTGATTGCAAGAAATGATAAGTCAGGATCTTCAGGACCGGAAGGGCCGATATGTTTTGGGCTGTTATAGCCCGGATGCATATGTGCCCGAACATTTTTATTCCCAAACGGGTCCTTTTGTAGGTGATCAGGCCGAAATATCCATCGCCTGCAATTCGTATGTTTGGAATCCTGGATAACGGTCCAGCCGATTTTCGCAGGAGTCAGTTTTTGATTCGCCTGGATAATACTTTTTGCAATTTGTCCCGGCAAAAATTGTGTATAGTTTTTGTCTGTTCCGCTCCCCAGGCAAGCCATCACCGATGCAGCTGTATGCGTATGAGTGGCAGAGATTAAAATCCGGTTTTCCGGAATGCCGGTCGCTTCTTCCACCATTTGTTTCACATCATCTAATAACACTCTTGGAATCATCAGGTTATCAACAATTGCTATCGCAATTCGGGTTTGACCATCATCCAGAACAACCGCGCGAGACATCAACCTGTCAGTGATGCGATTAACAGTCCGCTCTGTAAAATAGCCGTTCACAACAACAGGGAGTTGTATTGGCGTTACATCTACCGCAGAAACTCCTGCTTTGAATATCTTTGAAGGATGGTCTTCCGCAGCAACGTTATGCGAAAAGAGATTCAATAAAAGAAGGCATTGAACAGTTATTGTCACGAATTTACGATAATCAAACATATTTTTACTTTCTTGCAGTCATTATAAGTGCAATTTTAAAGAATGGTTTTAATTCCGTTTGTTAATGGTATGTTCAAGCTTATTCTGATTTCAGCAGTTCTTTGATTTCAATGTTTCGATAAAAGACTTCTGCCCCTTCTACTTGAAACAAAATTTTCCCTTTTTTCAAGGGAATCCATGTTTTATTATCTTTGTCTAGCTGTTTTATGTCCGTTCCCTGATTATTAATCACGCCGTTGACAATATGAACAAAACCATTCGAGCCATTAATAATGCATTCGACTTTGTTCCAGCCTTCTTTTTCAACAGTTTCGCTCTTGATAATCCGTGTGACTCCTTTTGTTCCCTGTGTGAGAGGAATTCCCCCCTTTTCTTTTTCCAGAAATTTTGGACTTTTCGTTTTTGAATTGGGGTCAACTGTGGTGGTGACTCTGGCTCCATAAACGGTATAAATGTCCCCCGTGTCACCTTCCTGGACCTGGCATTCCACTCCCCTTGGCCAGACTTTCTGAGGGCCAACCATATGATAAATAACCCCCGCATCACGAATGACTTTAGTTCTTGGTGAAAACTTTTTCGTCCCCCATTTGTATTCAAAACGAAGATGATAATGAGAGTATTCTTTTTTGGTCACGAAATAACCAAAAGGAACTTTTGACCCCTGTTTTGTATTCTGGTAAATGTGAACCATTCCATCATGGACTGAAATGATATTGTCAGGATCTTTGTTTAAACCAAGTTTGACATATGCTCCCAGGAAAGTATCAAACCCGTCCAGATTCTTGCCATTGAACAGGGGAGTCCACCCAGTATCTTTTTTGTTTGGTTCAGCATTGCAAGCAGGATGGTTTGATACGAACAACAAAATCACAAGCAGGGAGATTGATAAATATTTCATTTTAAAGAATTCCTTGGACTTTATTTCAGGGTGAATGGTTTTATTTTGTTAATTCAAGAACACTTTTTTCCTGAACTCCTTCACGAGCTTTTTCAAGAAGCTTAAGTAATTGTTGACATTCTGATTTGTTCAAGTGACCGACCAACTGTGAATGCATATCCAGATTTGGTTCATCCATTTTCGAAACAATTTCCTGGCCCTGATCCGTCAATTCAACAAACCAGACTCGCCGATCTTTACTGCATCGGTTTCGTTGCACCAGTTTGCGACCTTCTAACTTGTCGATAAGGTTTGTGATGCCAGGAACTTTTGTCACCATGCGATTGGCAATTTCAAGTGATGGTAACGGTTTCCCTTCACCGCGGAGAATTCTCAGGATGTTGTATTGAGCTCCAGTCAATTGGAATTCCCTGAAGAACCGGGCGAATAAATACTGAAATTGATCATTAGTACGCAGGATACTAATCACCACTTCCTGTTGATCAGATTCAAATGGCCCCTTTTTTTTAAGGTCTTTTTGGAGTTTTCCTTGATTCATTTCGATTTCCTGAATAGAAGTTGATATGTCAATAGTTTATACGTCAACTATAATACATCAAGTTAAAATTGATGTTTCGATGAATATTTTTAGAAACTGAGCAAAATATTCGCAAAGTTTTCGACAGCTTATAGTTTAATAAATATTCTTTATCTGTATTCTGTAATAAAAATTCCAAAAGCCTTACAACCTGACAAGGCTTGGAACTGTCTTAGAGTAGAGTTGCGAAATTCAACTGAAATATCCTGTTTCCATTTATAATGAATTAAGAGATCAATGGCTTTAAAAATTTATATGAACGGAACACTTGTTCCTGAAGAAGATGCAAAAGTAAGTGTTTTTGACCATGGCTTACTTTATGGCGACGGTGTCTTCGAAGGTATTCGTGTCTATGGGGGAAATGTTTTTCAACTGGAAGAACATGTTTCAAGGCTCTATGAAAGTGCAGCTGCAATTCGGCTTGTCATCCCGATCTCAACGGATGAAATGACTGATGCAGTTGAACAGACCGTAAAAGCAAACGGAATTACTGATGGATATATACGACTTGTTATCACTCGGGGAGCAGGTTCGTTAGGACTGGATATCAGGAAAACAAGTAACCCTCAAATCATTATCATTGCAGATACGATCACTCTATACCCTGAAGAAATTTATCAAAAAGGAATGGAGTTAATCACTGCAAGTACGATACAGAACCATCCGCAGGCGTTAAGCCCGCGCATTAAATCTTTGAATTATCTTAATAATATTCTTGCAAAAATTGAGGGGACCGATGCAGGAACGGTTGAAGCCTTGATGATGAACCATAAGGGTGAAGTTGCAGTATGCACTGGCGACAATATTTTCATCGTGAAGAAGGGCATCCTGAAAACACCTCCGGTTGATGCAGGAATTCTGGAAGGTGTCACGCGGAATGTTGTTATGGAACTGGCGGAAGAAGCTGGAATTTCAGTGGAGCAGGTGACTATGTCTCGTTACGATATTTATGTAGCCGATGAATGTTTTCTGACGGGAACTGCTGCAGAAGTAATTGCAGTTGTCAGTTTGGATGGCAGGACAATCGGGCAGGGTATTCCGGGACCAATCACACAGGATCTTCGCGAACGATTCCAGAAACTGACTGGTGGAAAATAGTAGCAGGTATTTTGGAAATCAATACCGTCCCGGTCCCTGATTCAGCTCTTGAAAATTCATAAAGCACATGTAGCCAAACATGAATCCTGCGTACTGCATACCATTTGTGAAGAAGAAATAGGCTGCTAGCCCTGATGCCAAAATGCTCAGTTTTGTGGCTACATCAATGGGATCCCGTAATCTTAAAAGGAAGCAGGCATCACGCGCAACCTGTCCTCCATCCAGAGGCAGCACCGGGAGGAGATTGATGATCCCCCAACCTAAGTTAATCCAATGTAATTGATAAAAAGCTGATTTGGTCAATGTATTGGGAAAACCATCCGCAAAAACAGTTTTCTCGACGATATTGATCAGCCCCAGAAAAAGAAAACCTGCTCCCGGACCGGAAAGGGAAATCACAATGGATTTTCCATGTGTTAATCCCCTTGAAGATTCAGGAACGGCCAAACCTCCAAAATGGTAAAGAATAATATGTGCAGGTATTCCATAATACTGCATTGCGAAGACATGACCTAATTCATGAACCAGGATGGAAATGAAAATGCATCCTAACCAGACCAGTAAAAACTCTGGACCATCATCCATTGCTCTCCAACCGAGAACCGTACCCATTGCCCAGAAAAATGGATTAATTCGTACAGGGATTCCAAAAAGGGAGAAATAGAGATCGTAAGGAGTCGGACGAACTGGCCCGAGCATAGGACTGACTTTCCATTATAAAAAACTTGAAATTGAATTGATTTTCACTGAATTGAAACAAACATATACGATATACGGTAAATATCCAGACAGGATCAAAAAGATAAACAAATTTATCGTATCTTTATCAGAAAATATGATCGAAACAGTTCATTTTCCAATTTCTACAGCCGTAATTAAGACTCCCATTGACCCCAAATTTCAATGCGGTAACATGGGGGTATGCAAGAGGATATCCTTCATGCATTGGCTTGTTTATGATTAATTATAAGCCATTATAATATGGAAAATTGGTCTGGGGATCGCATAAGATTTGTTGTTGCATCCTTGAGGATGGCAATGACGCTGCAGGGATACCCTGTGGATGAAGTATTGCTCGCCATTCACGTCGTGAATAGTTCACTCTGGAGGTTTCCAGAGTCAACAATTCGGTACAGGATCGGTTATTCGGCCACAGACCATTTTCCTTTTTTAAACTTATTTCGGCTTCTTTGATCAAACATCTTTGAGTATTTCCCCGGATCAAATACATGGGACTTTTTAAATTTCTTTTCAATTTATTTTTTTCAGGGAAGCAACAATCTCTTTCCGGGAAATCTGCCTCTCGCCGTAGAAGAAAACCGGAAAAGATAACACGAGCCAAGCTGAGCCCTTTACGGTTCAAAAAATCTTCTCACGATAGTTCTACTGTTCGGACATCTGTTTCCACACCTGCTGATAATCCTCCGTATCGGTTTGCAAGATACGACATTAAAACCGGAGGCTTTCTTGATCTATCGAAAGATGGTGATTCCGAAAGAATCAGTTCAATGGGTCTTCCCCAGTTCAGTACTCCGGAAGAACTGGCAAACTGGCTCGATATTCCGGTTGGAAAACTTGCCTGGCTGATCCATCGTTTTGAAGAAACACATCGTCCTGAATCACCGAAACATGCGCATTACCATTTTCACTGGATTGCAAAAAGACACGGCGGTCATCGACTGATTGAAGCTCCCAAATCTCACGCGAAAATGATTCAGTATCGAATTTACGAGGAGATTCTCGACCGGATTATGCTGCGCTCCGCTGCACATGGATTTGCTGCTGGAAGATCAATCGTCACCAATGCAATGCCTCATGTCGGGCAGTATTGTTTGTTGAAAATGGATCTGGAAAATTTCTACGCAAACGTCAGCTTTTCAAGAGTCATTTCCATCTTTCGAAGTCTGGGATATTCTCGTGAAGCCTCAATCTGGCTGGGGCATTTAACAACATCTTCATTGCCAACTAACATGAATTTTCCCGATAAAAATCCGGGAGCGCTGCTCCCTTATCTGAGGCATCATTTGCCTCAAGGAGCACCTACATCACCCGTTCTGGCAAATCTTTCTGCCTATGTGCTGGATTTAAGGCTTTCAGGATTGGCTAAAGCTTTTGGAGTGAATTATACAAGGTATGCGGATGACCTCACTTTCTCCGGGTCAAAAGATTTCAGTAACAGCCTTTCAGTTTTTATTACTTTGGTGAAAAAAATTATTCGGGAAGAACGATTCAAGGTTCATGTCAATAAACAGAAAATCATCAGGAAGAATCAAAGACAAACTGTGACGGGAGTTGTGGTCAACGATAAAATTAACGTGAACCGAAAAACCTACGATCAAATTAAAGCGATCCTCTGGAACTGCATTCATTCCGGTCCGGAATCACAGAATCGTGACAACCATCCTGACTTTTATGCACATCTTTCCGGCCGAATTTCTCATGTGAAGCAGCTCAATAAAAACCGGGGTGAGAAATTGAAACAACTATTCGACCAAATTTCCTGGTGAAAAAATCTTGCTTCATGTTTTCGCTTTACAGACTGGCGAAATTCTTTAAAATTCTCAGCCCTGCAGATTGGCTTTTTTCCGGATGAAATTGCGTTGCAAACAGATTCCCACGAGAGATCATCGAACAGAACCGGTTTCCATGTTCTGTTTCTGTCGCGATATCCGTTTCTATTTTGGGGGCAACATAATAACTATGAACAAAATAGAAGTGAGCATCTTCCGGAATTCCTTCCAGAAGCGGGTTTTCTTTTTTTCGATCAAGCAGGTTCCATCCCATGTGAGGAATTTTTAAATCAGGTGCATTGTCAAATCGAACGACTTCGCCCGGAATAATTCCGAGCCCTTCGAATTCTCCATCTTCGTAACTGGTATCAAATAGTAATTGCAAGCCGAGGCAGATACCAAGAAAAGGACGTTCTGCTTCGATATGTTGTTTGATTACATCAACATGGTTTTTGGTTCTCAGTTCATGGATGGCATCCCGGAATGCACCAACGCCGGGAAGAACAATTTTATCCGCTGATTTTAATTCATCAGGTGATTGACAGATTTCTGCGTCAGCCCCAATTTTCTCAAAAGCCTTTTGAACAGATCTGAGATTTCCCATCCCGTAATCGACAATTTTAATTTTCATTATTGTTCCAAGTTTTTTATAATATTCTATGAATGTTATTCAAATGGACTCTGTTTTTTCCACTGATTCTGTTGTGCTTGACCCCTGCTGGAATAAAGACCTTCCCAATGTTCTTTTTTCCAGTTCCCCTGATCAAGGTTGATTTTTTCACCCGAAAAATGGAAAAGCTGATCTGCTGATGTCCATTCATTCAGAAAAGCAGAGTCATAAAGTGAAATTCCTAAAAGTCGTTTGACAATTTGCATGAAAAACAGACAAACAGCCAGTAATCCTGCCATCGTCAATCCCATGATAATCACAAGGGGACCCAGATCATAGATTCGTTCTGCAAACGGCCAGACGACAGGCCATTTTAACAGGACAACAACTGTTGCCAAACTTAAGTAAGGACCATAAGGAATTTCCCGACCCGGTTTGAAAAGCCAGGTCAGGATGACAACAATTAATGCGCTGACCGGAGCCAGAAAAAAAACGACCAGCACAGGTTGCCAGCCTATGAAACTTCCTATCATCGCCAATAAAATCACGTCTCCAAAGCCCATTGCTTCCCGTTTAAGAACCCAATGGCCAATCAGGCGAACTCCCCAGACAACGCCCCCTCCGACAATGATTCCCATGATGCTAACCAGTAATCCATGCAGGTGAGGGTAGTGAAATATCCAGGATGCAACTTGTTCCCCTTCCATGAGAAAATGGGTCCACTCAGGTGATATCGATTTCAAGGTCGACATCATGCTGGGATCATGAAACCAGACAGGAACCAGATAAAAACAGCCTGAAAACCAGTTACCCAGCAATCCAATTAACATGAATGGTAGTGTCGAACCATCTGGAATGATTTGTAAATCGAGATCAATAAACGAAGCAATGATTAACGCTTCAAAAAGGAAGAGGTGGAACAGGTATCGAAGGTTCACCCAAAACAGGGTAGAAGAACTGACTGCTCCCCGAAAAATTTCAGGCATCATTTCAGTGTAAAGGCAGCTCTCTTTTATCTCAGCAGAAACGGGAACTTCCAGCCAATAGAGCAGCACAAAAATGAATCCGTTTAACAATTCAATGAATGGATATCGGAAAGGAATATCTGAACCTTGTGATTTAACTCGGCTTTTTAACAGGAACCAGCCAATAACAGGGATTTTTTCAGAGAAAGATTTTCTTTCATATCGAGCAAAATGGGGACTCTTAAGCGACCTTAATTGTTTCTTCAAGCTTTCGTGTTTTGGAAATCTTTCAATACAGATTAAAAGATACCTTCCCACAATTGTTCCAGCGAGAAACAGCAGGGTGTAAACCAGAAACGGGGGAAGGCCAAAAGGGATCAAACGAATAACTTTCTGATGAGAAGATAACAGGCTTCATGACTTAATACATTGATACGTATTCTAGTTTGATCCTGCTGTACAACTCAACCGATATTTGAATCAGGGGAGAGAATTTTGAATGATATCACCTGATTGAGTGACTGATTTTGCGAATGAGATCAGGATGGAATTTGTTGATATGCTTCCAAAGCGATTTCTTCAGAGTTTTTTTCTGTGGTATCAATAATAATTGTTGCAGCACCCTGATAGAACGGTTCCCGATCTTTAAGAACCTTTTCGATCTCCGCTTGAATACCCAGCGGAGTTAAATCTGGACGGCGTGAATTTGTTTGAGAATCGCCTGAAATCCGTACAGATAGTTCTTCCACGCTTGCCTGCAGCCAGATCACCGGGCCTGATTTTTTCATTAAGTTTCGAGTTTCTTCATCCAGGATAGCACCGCCTCCTGCAGCGATAATCAAGTTTTCCTGTTCAAGAAGTTTTTTCATCACTTCTTTTTCCAGCTTCCTGAAATGAGGTTCCCCATCATCTTCAAAGATTTCTCGAATCGATTTCCCAGCTTCTTCTTCAATCACATCATCAGAATCAATCGCATTCCATCCCAGCTTTTTAGCCAGGGGATTGGCGAGGGAAGTTTTTCCACTTCCACGATAACCGATAATTGTAATTGTCATTGGATTTGAGCCGTTGAGGGATTAATAAGAGTATGAAAGGAATTTATCAGAATTTGAGACTAAATAAAAGTGTTGCATTATTAGAGGATTAACGTTTTATTTCGCTTCAATTAAACAGACTCGCAAATCCATGACGTTGGTATGAGTAGGACCCGTGATAAGCAAGCCTTCGACCTGCTCAAAAAATGAATAGGAATTATTAACCGAAAGGTATTCATCCACATTCAGTTCAAGTTCTTTTGCGCGTTTGATTGTTTCTGAATTCATCCAGGCTCCAGCTGCATTGGTGGGGCCATCTTCTCCGTCTGTTCCTCCGGAAAGGATGGTGATGCCTGTGCAATTCTGACCCCATAAATATTTCATTGAAGCAAGAACCAGTTCCTGATTTCGGCCTCCTTTACCTGTGGAGTCTGTTTGAGAAAGAACGACCGTAGGCTCTCCACCACTTAATAAACAAATAGGAAGTTGGTCTTCATTTTGCTTCTGCAAGGAAATACATTGCGATGCCAATTCCTGGCCAACCTCTTTCGCAATTCCTTCATTATCAGATCCCTGAGAGATAACATGGTAACCCAGTTTCATTGCTTTCTGGCGGGCAGCTTCTAACGCAATGGAATTATTGCCTATGATCTGATTGGAAACCCGTTGGTGAGAATTTTCTGTCTGTCGGTTTTGTTTTTGTCTTGAATGATGAATTTCTTGAAGATATTGCATGATCGAATTCGGGATG
>JAJRVU010000303.1 GCA_024277145.1 Planctomycetota bacterium | reverse complement strand
CCAAAATTTAGCCGATTGGAAAGGTTGGCGACGGAACTTTGCAGCCTTGAAACCTTCACAAGCGCAACCAACCTCAAAAAAAGCCGGGGTAGCAATTCGGCTACAATTTTTTTGTTAGCTGGCTCTTTTGACGAATTTTACATTGGCACATAGGATTTCTCGATTCTTTTTATTCACGAAAATTCAAGTGCCCACAATTTCTTTATTTCGCTTATCGTCTCTGGTTCGATTCGTACAATTGGGATTAAAACATCCCCCAGAACTTTGATATTTATTCCATTAGATTTGTAATAAGCCTCTAGCACTTGTAAGGGAGGCCATTTGGTCTTACTGTGCCCTCCCATCATTTCAAGGTTTTGTTGAATCACTTCCAACCCTTCAAGCACCCAAATTACATCTGGCGGGCCAAACCATTCGAAAACATCTTGCTCCTGTATCATATCTTGGTTTAGCAAATTAGCAATCAGATACCAAAAGTGTGTTACCATCCGGCGACTTTCATCAAGTTCTTTTTCCTTACCTTCTTTGGCCTGTTCTTCAATCCACTTCTTAAGGAATTGGTATCTGTCAGTGATTTCCAACAAATCACCTATTGTACTTACCCCGCGTCCTTCTTGCTTCATAGCCTGCCAAACTGTTTTAATAGCCCTATGCATATCTCGTTGAGAATACATCTCACATAAAGAAAATAGAATGTTAGTCGTTAACATCTGTTTCGTCTGTTGGCTAGCTTTCTCTGCTTGGTGACTAGCCCAACTTGCTTGTACAAAGGCGATAATAATACCTACCCCAGCAAAAACTCCTGTTGCAATTACGGCTCTGTTTGCTATGCCTGAATGTATCGACTCGCCTAGAATTATGTACAAAATAAGAAAGATCACCGTAAATAATAAAAGTAGCCAAATCACAAACTTCATAACTTGTCCTTCAAAGCGATGAAGCATCTGCTCATACCTTACTTGTCGTAAATAGTAACCACCATACACTATTTCTGTGGGAGGTTGACTGAGGCAAGCCAGCTAACGCTAGCAATAACCCGATGATGGGTTAGCACTACCCCCTTTGGGCACGAAAAAACTTGGCAAACGCACCGATTTTGCAAACAAACCAAGATTAGTCATTCGGGTTGATTGGGATTGTTAGCTGCAATGTTGCATGCAAAAACTGCTGTTTCCTATGCTGCCAGCTTTTTTTGTTGCCTCAACTCTTGGTTTATACGCTCTTGAAGGAACACCTTGATCAATGACTGATACGGCACATCCCGCTTGTTTGCTATCAACCTTAACTCCGCCAACATCATCTCCGGTAATCGCAAGGAAATTGACTTCGTGGAAGGCTTCAACTTCGGAAAATATGCCATCTCGCCTTTACCCCAATTCACATATTCCGTCGAATCATGGCTCGCCCAAAACTCACGCTCCTCATCTTCGCTCTCAAAAGTTGGAATATCTTTTAGCATAGTCTCCATACCTTTCTATTTCTCTCTTCGTCATATCACGCGCTGAAATTATTCGAATGAGGTTGTTTCTGATCGTGAACGCAATAAACAACAGCCGTCCTCTGTCCGTCTGTCCCAAAACGTAATAGCGATTCTCCGCTGTAGAATGTTTACGGTCATTGGCAACAAGCAAGGGAATATTGAAGAACACTTCTTCACATTCGGTTCTGCTTACTTGATGACGAATCCAATTCTTGTCAGAATTTCCTTCGTCCCACTCAAAACCATCACAATAATAGGTGTCGCCTCTTTTCATCCTGATGGTATATTACAAGAATATACGAATATGGCAAGTTTCGATGGGAAATTTGAAAACTCCGACTTTAGCTAACTGCTAATAAGCCCGTTAATATCTTTTACCCTGAAATCGTTTAATATAGCCACACGGAGATGGAGAATATAGGCGTTCACATGTTCTTTATACGTAGCATATTCTTTCACTACCTCGTGTGGTATCATAACAGCATCTACTACTCCGTAATTTTGATCGAAAATCACTGCAACCAAATAATCAAAATCCTCCTCATCCAGTTTGCGGATTGCGCTCAACTGTCTTGATTTATTGTCCGGAGTGATTCGCCTACCTTTGATCTGATATTTGATGCCCTTACTATCAATTCCATCGTAACCTGACGCCGAGTTTTTAGCCAACTCTAGCCCCAGAGCATTTGCAACCAACCATTCCGTATAATCACCTACCGGATTATTCTTGGTCCTTACAACATTTCGGCTTTTTAGTTCATTGATTATGGACGAGTGAAGCCGTAACAACTCAACCTCTGAGAGGTTTTTTAGTTCCGAAATCATCTGCTTCTTCCCTTGCAGCTAACGCTAGCAAATGTGCCGATTGCGGGTATAAAAACCAACTTTGCAAACGAAGCCAACCTCAATTACCAACCAACCTCGTACACGAACCGAGATTAGATACCGTGATAAATGTCAAACGGTAGCTTGCGATAAATTAGCATAATTTGGGTCAAAGGGTTTGCCCGATTTCAAAACACCATAAACAAGTTGCAACAGT
>JAJRVU010000302.1 GCA_024277145.1 Planctomycetota bacterium | reverse complement strand
TTTATGTTTTCTTTGGTGGAATGCGTGGAACTGCCTGGGCGAACACTTTTCAAACAATTGTCTTCATGATTTTGGGATTGGTCACATTTGTGATCATCTCCAACAAACTGGGTGGTCTTCAAAAAGCAAGCGAAATGGTTGCAAAATACAACCCATCCAAGCTGATCCGTTCTGTTGCCCCACAAGATCAGAAAAAGTTTGAGAAAACTTTTGCGAGATGGGAGAAAATTGCGGAATACAATTATTCCGTTCGAGTTAAAAAATCTCTTTCATTAACGGGTGATCAGAAAAAAGAAGCCTATGCTTCGTTTAAACCTCGCATGCCTAACTGGCAAACTGTTGCAGAATCACTTTATGCAGCTGAAAATAAACTGATCAACCTGTCTCCGGAAGAAAGAAACAAAGCTCGCCTGAAACAGGATGACCGTATTTTTCAGGAAATATTACCGAAGCGATTCCAGTCAGCCATCATGGATCATCATGAACTCGCTGATTTTCCACGAATTTCCGGAATTGATGCAATCAAGTCAAAGAAAATCTTTGCTGATAAAATTGGTCACCCGGATCACCTGATGGATGAAAACAACTCGAAGAAGGGAAAAAAATGGACCTATAAAAAAGCAAAAGGAGTTTACCGTGCCTCAAGCTGGTCACCCACTCCTCCGCATGGAATGAGCAAGCTTCTCTTCCTGACTTACTTTTTTGTTCCGTTTTCTGTGGCCATGCTTCCTCACCTGTTTCAACATTGGCTGACAGCGAAAAGTGCAAACAGTTTCAAACTTCCCGTTGTCGCGCATCCGATCTTCATCATGATTGTCTGGGCTCCCTGTGTTTTGCTGGGTGTCTGGGCTACTTCTGCAATCATTGATGGAAGACCGTTATTCCCACCCCATTTTCCTCCCAATGCAATTTTAGCTGCGATGGTGAAAAAACTAACGTCCCCCGTCCTTGCAGGGTTTTTAACTGCGGGAATTCTCGCTGCAATTATGTCATCACTTGATAGCCAGTTCCTTTGCATCGGAACTATGTTCACGGAAGATATTGTTGTTCATTACGGTGGAAAAGATCGATTTAATGATAAACAGATTGTGTTGATGGCTCGAAGTTTTATTGTAGTGATTGTTGCAATCACGTATGGATTCAGTTTGCTCGAACCTCGCAGGGTCTTTACGCTTGGGGTCTGGTGTTTCAGCGGATTTGCAGCTCTTTCCCCTCTTGTCTTTGCAGCAGTCTATTGGAAACGTTTAACTAAAATGGGAGCGTATGCTTGTGTGATCGCAGCAATTTCTTCCTGGATTTATCTGTTTAAGGAATCAGGATATGCTGCCAAGTCGGGCTATTCCTTCTTAGGAGTCATGCCTGTCACCAGCATGATAGCTTGTTCAACGCTTGCATTGGTGGTAGTTTCCTTAATCACGAAGCCACCATCAGAAAAAACATTAGCTCGTTTTTTTCCGACGACTCCGAAAGACAATCCGGAAACAAAATAATAATCAATTAACTTATTGACACGATGAGAAAATCAACTGAGATAAAATATAAATATGACGACCGAATCAAAGCACCCCCGATATATCAAACAGCATCGGGTGGAATTCTACGAAACAGACATGGCTGGAATAGTCCATTTCTCCAACTTCTACCGATGGATGGAAGTGTGTGAATCGGATTTTTTTCGATCCATCGGGCAAAACCTTGCCAATAAAAAAGTGGATGGAAAAGCAAAAGGCTGGCCTCGCGTTTCTGCATCCTGCACTTTTAAAGCCCCCGTCTATTATCAGGATATTGTTGATATTCGATTATTCATACAAAGAATCGGAGTTAAATCACTTACGATGACATTTGAATTTGTTCAGGGTGAAACACTCCTGGCAACCGGTCAATTGAAAACAGCTTATTGTGTATTCAAAGACGAAGGAGGACACAACAGTTTGAAGTCCATTGAAATTCCGAAAGATTTAGTGGACCTTATTCAAGGTGATTCGTAAGTTATTTTGTAGGGTCTGCTGTGCAGACCAGACATGTTATAACGCAATCTTTCTTGATGGTCTGCATAGCAGACCCTACAGTTTCAGTCAAATGTTTTTCTGTTCTCAAGTCAGTAATTACCGATTGGATTTTTCATGAATGAGATTAAAACCGAATTACTTGTTCAGGATTTAACCAAAGAATTTGAATCAGGTTCCGAATCCCTCCCCATTCTTTCCGGCATCAACCTGAAAATGAATGAAGGAAATGCCCTGGCTGTAACGGGTCCGTCAGGGTCAGGCAAAAGCACGTTGCTTTATATTATCGGGACACTCGAATCGCCAACATCAGGAACAGTTACAATCTCAGGTGAAAATCCTTTTGAGAAAAATGAAACCGAACTGGCCCTTTTTCGCAATCAATCTATAGGCTTTATCTTTCAGGATCATCATCTGCTTCCTCAATGTAATGTTCTGGAAAACGTTCTGCTTCCCACACTTGCAGCTGATCAACAATCAGCAGAACAGGAAGAGACGGCACGCCAGTTTCTTGATCGGGTTGGGTTATCTCATCGGCTTACCCATCGCCCTTCCCGGCTTTCAGGGGGGGAAAGACAACGCGTAGCCGTTTGCAGGGCACTTATTAATAATCCTTCCATCATTCTTGCGGATGAACCAACCGGAAATCTCGACCAGAAATCAGCAAACGAAATAGGCAGCCTCCTTCTGGAATTATGTGAAGAGCAGAAAAAAATTCTGGTCTGTGTCACTCACAGTCTGGAACTGGCGGGCAGGTTTCCGCAAAAAGTTGAATTAACGACGGGAACTTTTCAATCCCCTGTATTTTCCTGAGGCCATTCCGGAGATTTTCTGAAAATGAAAAAAAGTCGATTAATCTGGAACAGCTTATTCCATTTCTGGCCTGTGAATCTGGCCATGATTCTGGGAGTTATCATCGGAACCGCTTCTATTACCGGTGCGTTGATTGTAGGAGATTCCGTTCGAGGTAGTCTCAAACAAATGACTTTGGATCGGCTGGGGAAAGTCGATTTCGCTTTAAAAAATCATCGGTTTTTCCGGGAAGAAATTCTGGTTCCACGAAATGAAGCAGATAATTCGGATTCCGAATTGGCTAACCTGATGGAACAAGCTGCCCCTGCAATTTCTTTAACGGGCAGTTTTGAGTTTCATAATAAAGAAATCATCCATCGGGCGAGCAAAGTTGAAATTTATGGTGTGGACGAACGATTCTGGAAACTGACCAATTCCGGGGATGTCAAAAACCCGAAAGAAAATGAGGTGGTCCTGAATCATCGAGTTGCAAAGGAACTTAACCTTGCTATTGGTGATCGTGTGACATTATGGGTTGAACTTCCAGCCACCATTCCAAGAGAGACACTGCTCGGAAAAAAAGATGAAAACTCAAGAGAAATTGAACTAACCGTTTCCGCTATCCTGAGTGAAGAATCAGGTCTTGGACGATTTGACCTTAACCCAAGCCAGCAGTTGCCAGCAGTTGCATTTGTTTCCCTTTCAAATTTTCAAGCTCAATTGGATCTCGCGAAAACAAGAGATCGCAGAACAAAAGCAATCACCCCTGCCCGTATTAATTCACTCTTTTTTCCCAACATAAAAGAAAATCAGGATCCCGTTCAGTCAGCGAAAATGATTTCTGAATATCTGTTAAATGAATGCCTGACACTTGATGACCTTCGATTGAAAATTGTTCCGAATGAAAAACGAGGTTATTTTTCTATCGAAAGTGAACAGCAAATACTGGAAACTCCTCTCGCTGAACGAGTGATCTCAACTGCTGAAGAAGGAAGCTTTTCCTATTCCCCTGTTCTGGTTTATTTGGTCAATGAGTTTTCCAAAAAAGGTTCAAACGAAACTGATCAGTATTCCATGTATTCAACTATTGCAGGAATCAACCTGGAAAACAGTCCCCCGTTTGGACCGTTCATTCAATCAGATGGTTCTCCGGTCAAAGAGTTAAAACAGGATGAAATTTTAATCAATTCCTGGCTGGCAGAAGATTTGAAAGCATCAGCGGGCGATCAGATTCAATTAAAGTATCATCAAGTCGGATCCGATGGGGACTTGCCTGAAGAAGTCAGATTTTTAACCGTCAAATCTGTTTTGAAATTAGAAAATTCGATTGCGAATGATCGAGGTTTTGTTCCTGAAGTCAAAGGAATTACCGATGCAGAAACGTTGGGTGATTGGGAACAACCTTTCCCCATGAATTTCGACCGAATCACTTCCCGGGACGATTCTTACTGGATTGAATACAAAGCAACCCCAAAAGCATTTATCTCTCTTAAGCTTGCACAGTCGTGGTGGAACAGCAGATACGGTCAATTAACATCCGTCAGAATTGCTCCACGTGAAAAAAATTCGATGAAGATAGAAATTGAATCGTTTCGTCAGTCGCTTCTCAACAATCTGACTCTCAATGAATCGGGGCTGAATATTCTTCCGGTGAAATATCAGGGGCTTCAATCTGCTTCCGGCACAACAGATTTCAGTGGTCTGTTTATTGGGTTCAGTTTTTTCCTGATCCTTTCTGCAACAATTCTAATTTCATTATTGTTTCGCCTGGGGTTGGATCAACGATTAAAATCCGTCGGCTTGTTAAGTGCACTCGGTTTTACGAATAGGGATGTTCGAAACCTGTTCTTTAAAGAAGCGATGGTCATTCTGGGTATTGGTTCCTTGATCGGAATTTATGCCTCGATAGGATATTCGGAACTGATTATTTATGGCCTGAAAACATGGTGGATCGGTGCAATTGGAACCCGGTTTCTCAATATCCATATTTCCCTGTTAAGCTTGATGATGGGGTTAGTCATCACTGCAGCCATCACATCGTTTGCCCTTTGGCGTTCGCTCAGTTCTTTAAAGAAATTTTCTGCTCGCGGTTTGCTTCTTGGTAACCAATGGGACGAAGAAAACTCTCAAACTTCTCAGCAATCAAAACGAAACACGATCACAATACCTGTTTGTCTGGTAGTAATCATTTCATTATTAACTGGATCAATATTGAAATTGTTCATATTTCAAATAATAAG
>JAJRVU010000301.1 GCA_024277145.1 Planctomycetota bacterium | reverse complement strand
ACCCCAGGCAATAAACATGGAAATGAAAAGAGTGACAATAGTTATTGAGTAGAAAAGTTTATTTCGCTCAAGTTTTGTCCGGGATTCAACAAATTGAATAAAGAACAACCCCAGCGGAAATAAAGCGATAAGAAGAATTCGGGCATTAATGGTCCAGTTAAGAAGAATGCTGAAGACAATTGTTCCGGCGAACCAGAGAAGTAAAAGAAGATTATCTGCATTACGATGATGGTAAATAAATTTGATTCCTGGCAATAATGACACTAGCCCGATGAATACCATTATTCCAAAATGAGCTCCGGTATTGTTGTTCCAGTTCCAGAACTCTTTACCCAAAAAGAAAGAGAGCACCCCTGCAATTAAACTGAAGGCTATGATTTTTGGAGAAAAACGAAGCAGGATTGGTATAAAGAAAATTGGCCAGAGGAGTGATCCACCTAAAAAAGAGATTGTCTGGCTGGTATAAGTCACAAGGTCAGTAAATGATTTCCCTTTCACCGAATATTGAGCAGCTCCATAAGGATGAAAAATCCCGCCGAACGCTTCGGAATATAATCCCCACAAAAAAATGACCAGAACCGGGATGAAGAACGCAAGGAGATGGATCGTGATTTTTCCCGTTTTAACCATCCAGTAAACAATCAGTAATGGTAGCAGTGCAAGTCCGAAATATTTTGTCATGGAAGCTGCAGCAATACTGAGTCCTGCAAACCATAGTTTTCCTGTTTGATTTTCTTTTGTGGCCGACATCGTCAGTTCAACACTAAGCAACCAGAAAAAAAGAAGTGGAACATCTGCCATCACATTGGTTGAAGAAACAAGAAATCCGGGTGAGACAATTGTTAGAAAAGTTGGGATTTCAGGATGTTTGGTATATCGCGATGCAATTTTATACATCAGGTAACAACACCCGACGGCAAAAAGAATTCCTATGAAATGACAAACAATTTCTGTTACTCCGAACAGGGAACCGGGGATTGCAAGAATATAGGAATTCAAAGGAGGATTTTGTGTGACTTTCCAAAAGGGCATAGGAGTCAAAAACCAATTATATTCGAATTGATAAGGTGCAAACGGGTCTTCTATAATATGTTCAGCCAGGCGGACAAATAAAGTATCGTCCAAATGAAAAGGTTTGTTGATAAACGGAAGGAGAATCAACGCGGTCAGGGCGCATAGTAGTATTAATGTATTTTTAGACTGGCTGGTCTCATCTTTCAATTGAGCGGTTTTTCCTGGCCGTTTGGATTTGTTCATGAATACTTCTTGTAATTCAATATTGAGAGAGATTTGATGTTGCAGCAGAGCATTTAATAACTCATTCCGGTATCCGTAACGTATAACTGGTACATGACACCGAACTCATTATAGTGTAACATCATCAAGTCGTTGATTGGAGTGTCAGGGAAACAGAAGTTTCTCATTATAGAAACATTCCGAAACGATATAAACAGTTTTCAACTTAGATATATTCATATAAATGTGAGATTGATTAATAATGACGACGACCCTTGAACGCCTGCTTCGATATGTGAAAATTGACACGCAGGCAGATGAAAATAGCTCAACTTATCCCAGTACGTTAAAACAACTTGAGCTTTCCCGTCTTCTGGAACAGGAATGCAGGGACATGGGATTAGAAAATGTGGAATGCAATCAATATGGAATTGTGACTGCAATTGTTCCTTCAACTGTCGATCATCCTTCACCAAAAATTGCATGGGTTGCGCATGTTGATACTTCTCCTGAATTCAGTTCAGAAAATGTAAACCCGATTGTTCATGAGGATTATCAGGGTGAAGATATCGTTTTGCCAAATGTCCCTGAGCGAATTATTAAAGTTGAAGAGAACCCGGACCTTAAAAAACTTATCGGAACAACAATCATTACAACAGATGGAACAACACTTCTGGGTGGCGATGACAAAGCAGGGATTGCAATCATCATGTCTGCTGCAAAATATTTACTGGATCACCCGGAAATTTCTCACGGCCCTATTTGTCTTTGCTTTACCTGTGATGAAGAAATTGGACATGGAACAGATTACATCGACATTGAAAAAATGGATTGTCAATGTGCGTATACTCTGGATGGTGGTGGCGCTGCTGAAATTGATTCAGAAACCTTTTCTGCAGATGTTGCCATAGTCACCGTAAAAGGTGTCAACACACATCCATCTATCGGATATGGAGATCTGGTCAATGCAATTAAACTGCTCAGTCATTTTATTGATCAGCTTCCTCACGATTCTCTCAGTCCTGAAACAACAAAGGGGCGAGATGGCTTTGTTCATCCTTACCATATTGAAGGAAGTGTGGCTGAAGCTTCTGTCAGGATTATCTTGCGAGATTTTGAAACCGAAAAACTCAAAAGACAGGCTGATTTACTGGAATCCATCGCAGAAAAAATCAGGAAAGAGAACCCACGAGCAGAAATATCCATAGAAATTCAGGAACAATATCGTAATTTAAGAGAAGGATTGAAAAAGGAGCCTCGTGCTTTACCAAAAGCGATTGAAGCAACAAAAAATGCAGGGCTGGAGCCGATACAATCTATTATTCGTGGGGGAACTGACGGTTCCATCCTGACTGAAAAAGGGTTGCCAACTCCAAATTTGTCTTCTGGTCAACATAATCCTCATTCTCCATTAGAATGGGCCAGTCTTTCACAAATGGAATCAGCAGTGGATGTGCTGGTGGAATTGGCAAAACTCTGGGGGATTGAAAAAAACTGATGATTTTCCAACCTCAATAATAGCTGATCGATCATTCATCAAGCAGAACGAAATTCTTCATGCCAGAAAAATCTGACGAACAACCTGAAAATACAGGCAAGCCTATTAGTCAAAGGTCACTTCCCCGCCGAATGTTAAATCGGATGGAAGTGGATCAGGCTGTCTTTTTCAGTGTGACTGTTCGCATCTGGCAAATACTGGCTGGCCCGGTGACGTGGTCCTTGATTATTCATTTTTTCTCAATCGAAACGCAGGACTTTTTCTACGCGTTCACTTCGCTAATTGGTTTGCAGGCGATTGTGGAAATGGGAATGAGTGTTGTTGTTATGAATATCGTCAGTCATGAATGGGCAAAATTAAAGATTGATTCTCAAGGATTACTTTCCGGAGATGAAGATGCTCTTTCACGTGTTGTCAGCATGGGCAGGCTTTTATTCAAATGGTACTTCGTTGTTGCCCTGCTCTTTGCAATAGGAATTGGTTCGGTTGGCTATTACATTTTAAGCCAGCGTGGAAGCGAAGATGTTCATTGGGTTCTCCCCTGGTGCGTTCTTGTCGTTCTCACAAGTACTTCACTTTGGATCTTGCCTTTCACTGCAATTTTGGAAGGCTGTAACCAGATTGCAACCATTAATCGTTTTCGCGTTGCTCAGGCGGTTACAGGGAATCTGGCAGTATGGGCGATGATTTATTTCGGAACCGGAATCTGGGCAGCGGTCACTGTGGGAGCGGTTAAACTGTTCTGGGATCTTTATCCCGTTTTGATTCATTATCGAAAATTCTTTAAACCTTTCTGGCATAAAGCGAGTGGCCCTGTCATTGACTGGCTTAAAGAAATCTGGCCCATGCAATGGCGGATCGGGTTACAATCGATCTTCCTGGCAGTTTCATCTTCCTCTTTTGTACTGGTTTTGTTTCATTATCATGAAGAAGGAATCAGTGGAAAAATGGGGATGACATGGTCTGCATTGATGGCTCTGAACTGGGGAGCTATCAGTTGGTTGCTT
>JAJRVU010000300.1 GCA_024277145.1 Planctomycetota bacterium | reverse complement strand
GTTTCGATGGCCACATTCATCGCCTTTACATAATTCTGAACTTCCTGCCAGTCATCCCGTTTTTCCGGCAGGATATTACTGATATCCATAATCGCTTCGTCAATTTCAGTCCTTGTGCCTTCGATGCGACTGGATAAAGTGGCCTCTTTTATAATATGCATTTGAATGAACAAATCCACGTCAGGGATAATCAGCGTGTAGGCATTCAATTCTCCCATGGCCCGTGTTGCCTGTTCAAGCAAAACATTAATTCTGGGATCATCCCAGCTCCATTCCCGATTGACCATTATGGGTGAAAAGCTTTTGTATTTGTATTGCTGTCTGTATTCCCCGGATTTGAATTCTTTCAGGTTCATACTTCGTTCCTTAATTGTCTACCAGGATGGAGAATGGGTTATTGCTTTCATTTCACCACCACAATATCATCGACACTCAAATCTTTGACCTGCTCCAGTTTATCCTGAAGTTTTTTCCGGTATTGTCCAACGGTGAACTTACCCGTGTCAGCTTTTAGGTTAATTTCCTTCGGCTTGTAATCTCCAGCGCCGCCGGGATATTGAACTTGCGTTAGGATTTGGGCAATACGATCACTGTGTAACTGAATGCTCTGATTGGCAGAAATAATCTCATTCAAAGAAAAGTGACAGTTCTGACAATCGGTTTCATACCCTATCTTCAAATCTTCGCAAATGTGTTTTTCCGCGTCAGCGATCATGTCCCTTAATTGTGATAAGATACCAACATTCAGCTCTTCATCCACTTCTGTTATTTTGCGAACCGCGTCTTCCGCTTTCGTCTTCAAACCCTCATACAAATTACCCATTTCCTGGTGTTTGCCCTTCATCAGGGAATGGTATTCATCCTTTACAGCCTGATAGTTCTTTTCCAGGGAAATGTAATTGTTCACGACCGATTCATGGAATTTTGCAATAAAATCAGTCTGTATTTCAAAGATGCGGTTATTTTTGTATTCACCACCAAGTTTTTCCAGTTCGGTAATAATATGCGAAATGAAATCCCTGAATTGTTGAACCTTGGAAAGTCTCGTCGTTATGAACTCAAGAACCTCATTGATACTTTCAATTGCTGTTTTGAAAGCACCATACCCACCCAAAAAGTCTTCAGCTTTCTCCTTATAATTATCACCGGTGATCTTAATCGAGAATGGCGTAAGGTTATTTAAGTGTTCACTAATGCCTGGAAAATATGTATCAAAGTCAGCATTGCGCCGCTTTTCCTCATTGATCTTCTGAATAAAATGATCCGCCAAGGCGCTGATGATTGTGACCAGTTCTATGGCATTTGTGCTGTAACCAAAATCCCGGTTCAGATGTTTCTTTACTTTCAGGTGTTTCAGGTGTTCAACCAGTTCCTGTTTTTGCCGCGTTGAAAGTGCACTGGTAATGGCTTTAAAACTGGCTTTTTTAAAATCTCTGGACTTGCTGAATACCGTCAACACTTCGTCATCGGTAAAAGAGAAATGTGTATTTCCGCCATATTTCATGGATGCTCTTCCGGCTCTCATCAAAACAGCCAAAACTGTTTGAATAGTTCCAAAAGCATAATTGGTGGGTGGTCCTGATAGTCTTCTTTCCAGTTCTTGTCCTTCCAGATACATTGAAGTGATCTGTTCGGTTACTTTTTCAACAACCTTCAGACCTTCTCCAACAAAGTTCCCATCGCTATCAAAGAAAGCAAATTCCTGGTTGGAAAAAAGTCCTTTCAGTTTTTTGGGATCCTTTTCCTTCAATACTTTCAAACCAACATCTTCCGTCAATTGAAATGTTAATCTGTCTGTGTAAGTATTGCTGATGATCTTTTTCTGTACAGCCTGCATTACTGTAATAAAGTTTGTATCAGTAAGGTTGCTTTCTTCAAATTGGTAAATCAGTGTGCCGGATTTATAGGACTTTTCCAACAATCTGTTTAACTCTTTTATACGATTCTGCTTGGTTATCGTGAAGTCTTTGATGATACTACGAATCTTTTCGTCATCATCATTCGCGTAGCGATCTTCCAGCGCTTTATATCTGTAGATTTCCTCAATGAGTTTATCAATCTCCATATTATGATTCATTGCGGGGATCAAAGTACCGGTACCCTGATTGCCTTGTGTTTCAAACTTTATCCTTTCGATAAATTCATCCCTGTCAGAGTCTACTGTATATAAACTTGCGATCTGGATATTGATATTCTTATCTGATGAACTCTTTATTTCATCTCCCTGAACGCTGGCAATATGAAAATTGTATCCGCTACCTTCAAATATGAAGTGGGAAATATCTGAAACAAATGAAAGGTTTTTCAGGTTCTCAACAAGTTCCCTCCGCTTATAGTGAAATTCCACGGAAACTTGGTTCATTTCCTCAATCAGTTTTTGTTCCAAATCTGAAGTGATTTTGTAAAGACCGTTTTTCTCTAACAATAGATTTGCTTCACAAAGCGCTTTTAATGCTACTTCAATCTTTGGTTTCGTATTGTAATAGCCATTTAAGTCAGTGATGTACAGTTTCGCAATATTTTCCGCGGAAGCAGGTACATCTGCCGCTTCGTTAAGCAAATAAATAGTCTTCATCAGTTTTGTACCGCTTATTTCAGACTCGCTTTGCTCTAATACTCTATCTGCTAGAATAAATTTCCTTTCCAGTTCTCCTTCCAGGACTTTTTTACCTCCGTCCACCAGTGTATCTGCAGATGCGAAGTGATAGGTTTCTATATCTTTTATTGATTTTAAAACTGTGTGTGCGGCAATGATCATACCGCGCTCAGTTCCACCAGTACGCGCTTTTTGTTGTACAGCAAACAAAAATTTCTGAAGCAGTTCAAACTGGTATTTATGGAAGGGATAGTAAACACTGAAATCTTCTGCGGTTTCTGTCTTGGTTGGGAATTTTGCATTCAGATTGGTTGAAACCATTATCGATCCACTATTCTCTTTATAGTATTTTTGCAGATCTGTTTCACTGCTGCTTTCTTTCAGTAACAACCTTTTTTTAATTACCGTATCTACTTCTTCGGATGATAGGTGTATTTTGGTCTTGAAGCGATCGGTGACTTTGTTTAATTCCTGGATATTAATACTGGCGTTCTGTATCACGTCATCCAGCTTTTCTTGGGCAATGGCAACTGTCCACACAGTACCGTCTGGTACATTAGAAAGCGCTTCACTGATACCTTCAAGTTCAAGCAAATCAATTTTACGTTGACCTACAGCCTCACTTACTTCGTCTATAAAGAATGCGATTCGTTTTTCAGGATTTTTACTTAGATAGTTCTCCAGTTCATCCCTGAATTTTGCAGCATCATAATTCTTAATCCTGTCATCCAGGTATTGTTTAGTTTCAATATAGGTGGATTCATCCCAAATTGTTTGGGTAAGTACCCTTCTTACTGTCTGGGCTACTTGTAAGGGATTCTTCTGAATGTTTTCCCAGTCGTCCCCCATGATCTTCTTTACATTCGCTTTGAATTTGTCATATTCCCCATTAAGGAATAGGCCATATTCCATATAGCCAAATACATCATCCAGAAAACCGAGGGTCCGAAGGAAATTCTTGAAAAGCGTCCAGGCAAAACCATTTTTAGTATTCTGTTTGGCAATATCCAGGAATACAACCGTTGTATCAAAGTGGTCTAATCCCAGTATGTCATTTTCGATAATACTAGCATTCGGAAGTCCTGCCAGTCGTTGAATAAACCGATCACGAAATGGGGTCCCGTTAACGTTTCTGTTCTCAAGCAAATAACCCAGCATTTTGCCCAAATAGGACTTGCCTGATCCGTAAAATCCTGATAACCACACACCGGTCTCTTTAATATTGCTTTGGTACAAGTTAATGAAATTTGTCAGATGTGAAGATATCTTTGCTGTAACGATATAGTTTTCTATTTCATACTTTAATTCCTTTTCGGAATGATCCTCAAGATCTATGACATCTTTGATGTCTTCTGTCAAATCTAGCTGTAGTAGGTCTTTAATTTTTGCCATCACTCTCTCCTTTAATAGATCACGATCGATCGGTAGTCCGATGCTGGCTTAAAATTGAGGAATTTCAATCTTTTATCCCCACCTTCCGTGGCAGGGTAAAGTATCACCAATGGTAAAGGAAGTTTTTGAACAATCGATGAGTCCATAATATTAATATTTTCGATACCTGTACCGAAAAGAGCGCCTGTGCGAACAAGCACAGGCAATTTATTATTTTCTCCGGCAGATTTGATTTCATTAAGTAGCAACCGGAAGAAGTCATCAGTGCTTGAATCCGATTTAAACAATTTCTGTGGTTCACTTTGATATTCAGAATAGACATTAACAAACTCATCTATTCCAGAAATTTGGATGTATTTAACAAATAATTCTGCAATATCAATAATAAAAGCGTCGGGAAAATCCGATTTTACACGTTGTAAATACTTCTCTTCTTCGTATGGTGAATAAATAAACAAAATAGAATGACCACCATGAGCATCCATTTTAATGGATTGTTTATCCCTGTTTTTCAAAATACATCGAAGTTCCTTGAACTTTTGGTCAATAGTTTTTTCGGACTGCATTTGCAATTTCCTTATAGCTGTATTTCAAGTCCATTTTCATATCATAACCTACAGTAGTAATCGACAAGGAATCCTGGAAAGTCATTCTCCGTAATCTTTCAATCAAACTATTCTGCGGTAACATGAGTAAGGCTGAATACGGATTTTGTAAAAAATTGGGATACTCCATTCCAACTGATTTTATTAGATAAACAGATAGAATCAGCATTTCATCCGTTGGACTAAAACGATTGAATTCTTTCTTCACTGATCCCCTTAAAAACCCCAGCTTCTTCATCAAAGTCAAATATTTATACGCAATTGTTTCTATTGTAGAGTCAGTCCACTGTATTATATCGTTATTTTCTTTCATAATATCGTGCAAATATGAGACAAATACTGGTTTATCAATGGTCAGTCTCCCCTTGAATAGAAGACCTATTAGAACATCATTTGTAAGATGAAAAAATAATTCATTATTAATTGACATCTGCATATAAGCAATAAATCGTTGAATATCGGTTGAAAATTCTGACCGGTAAATACTCTTAATAATGTCTTGATGGTCTCGGTTTCTAAACTGAAGAAAGGTAGATTTGATAGCTGTGTAAAATCGGACTCTGGATTCTTTAGTACGAATGCCATATGCGTTAGTAACTACTAGCGATTCTTTAATTTGATCAAGCGATAAACCTTTGGAATAATCTTTTAAGACTTTTAGTACTATATTAAAATCCGGAATGCTGGCAATAACATTTGTTTGTGTGTTAATCATTTATTTGCTTTTAAAGGTCTTTATCCCTCGCAGAATGTAGTGCCAAACTTAACAGCAATTCTTTTCTGCAATTGTTCGATTCTCTATCATATTAAAGTTTAACATAATCGCATCCATTCGATGCCACTTATTTTTCTGTGTAGGGACTTAAAAGTGAATTTATTGCAAATATTCTCTGTTACTTTCTCTTGACCTTCCCGGCATTGACCATACTCCATTATCATTTATCTGCACCGACCACAACTATATCTGACAGTGGCATCTTTTCCGGTCAACGATGTCATATCGGGCTGCAACTGTCTGATCCGTGTTCTAATTTTCGTTAATCTGTTTTTTTTGGCAATATTTGAATTATCAAACGTCTCTACAGGAACCCGTCCTAAAAGAGCGT
>JAJRVU010000299.1 GCA_024277145.1 Planctomycetota bacterium | reverse complement strand
ACCCATAGGACATCTCTCTTTAGGTTTAGTTCAATGCGTTGTATGTGAAGTGCGGGAACCGTTGCAGGAAATTCGTTCGTACACCGTGCACTTCGACATACAACCCTCTACATTATGTTAATAGTGTCATGAACAGAAATCGTTTTCATCAAGCTCTACTTATTCTATCATTCATTCCCCTCTGCTGGATTGGAATGATGGCTGTCCATGAATTAGGTCATGTTATCGCCGCGTGGCTTACCGGTGGTACAGTTACCAAAGTTATTCTACATCCATTTTCTATTTCTCGAACAGATGTCATCCCAAACCCAAATCCTTTTCTTGTTGTCTGGGGGGGGCCTGTCATTGGTGTTATTTTGCCTATGATAGTTTTGTTTGTATTTCACTCTGTTCGAACCCCATTGACTTATCTTGCCCGTTTTTTTGCAGGTTTTTGCATGATTACAAATGGTGCATATATTGGTATCGGATCGCTTGACAGGATTGGCGATGCTGGCGATATGTTAAAGAATGGAACTCCTGTATGGTTCCTTTGGCTGTTTGGATTGATCACCCTCCCGATTGGGTTGCAGCTTTGGCATGGTCTCGGTGTTAATTTCGGCTTTGGTAAATCACAAGGACGAATTAATTCACTGACAGCTTACATAACTTTATTACTGCTTATTTTCCTGATTATTACTGCTTATTTTCCTGATTATTATGACTTTAGTTTTTAGTCCACGGTTATAAGAATCATGATCCAATAAACTATTTTCTGATGATTGCTCTTGGTCTGCGTGAGATTTTTCTGACAGGTTTCTGCTTTGCTGGTTCTTTTAATCCAGAGCTTCCTCTTAAAGCGCCGCCTACACCAATGAGTTCAGGATGCCTTGCAATTTTATCACTAAAGATTCGAATGTCTCGCATAATAGGATCCAGATTATTCAACAGTATGGTCATGGATTCAGCGGATTGGTTCATATTTTTATAAAGCGTTGGCTCTGTAACCAGCTTCTGGATTGTTCCCCCCTGCTTTGTGGCAAGCTGCACAAATCCATCTAAATTTGATGATAATGATTCCAGACTGCTTAGAGAATTATCGAGTTTTGTTACGATGGAAACAGTATGTTGCGCTAAAGGTTCAGTGACATGTTGAATATTTTCTAAGCTCGATTCTGCTTTCTGGATAGCATTTTTGACAGCCCTGATTGTTGTGTGCGTTTCCTGAACCAGTCGAGGCATGGAAGCCAGAGTCTCCCGTAAATGTTTTTGATTTACGGGATCACCGACAATATTATTTGCATTCATCAGTGTTTCGTTAACAATTTCCATCGTTTTAGTAAACTGTTTTAATGAAACGACTGACTGCTCAACAACCTGATTCAAATTTCCTTCATTAGTTTGAACAAGCCGATTGATATTATTCCCAAGTTTTTTCCACTCCTGGCTAGTCTGGTCAAAAGATTTTAAGGTCCTGACAAGGTGTTGTTCCATTTCCTGGACAATTTTCATCGGATCCATTGAAGCAACTCCTTCAAGTTTCTTTCCGGGTTCAATCAGGTTCGGCTCAACCCCTGGCTGAAAATCAATTTTAGAATCTCCTAAAAGTGACTGTGACAGAATAGGTTTGGAGTCTGATCTAAGTCGAATATGTTCTTTGATTTCGATAACAACAGTAACACCTCCAACTTTGTCATCAAATTCAACAAGTTTCACTTTTCCAATAGCCACCCCGTTTTGTGTTACAGGAGTTCCTGCATAGACACCGGGCGCTTTATCAAAATGGATCGACAATTCGTACTTCGGTTCAAAATATTTTTTAATATCACCAAATTGAAAAATCATCGCCCCAATGACACCCATTGAGAAAATAACGAATAAGCCGACTCGAAATTGTGTTTTACTATCGTTCATTTTATTTTGTCGCAATCAGAATTCTAGATTCAGATATTAATTAAAGTAGCTTATTTGAATTATTATTAAACTTCCATTAGTTCCTGTAATCTCTCGCGAGCTTCGCCTGTTATAAATTGGGAAACTCTTGGATCATTCGTCTGGAATGCCTCTTTTGTTGTTCCTTCAAATATTATTTGAGGTTCACCCTCCGATAATCTTGAAAGAGGGTAAAGCATAATGACGCGGTCAGCAACTTTTTGAACGGTTTTCATATCGTGCGTGACAATCACACTGGTGACTTGCCTTTGTTGTCGAGTCTGAATAATCAGTTCGTTGATAACATCACTCATAATGGGGTCTAGTCCGGTTGTTGGTTCGTCGTAGAACATCACTTCAGGAGACATAGCGAGTGCTCTTGCGAGACCTACTCTTTTTTTCATACCACCTGAAAGTTCTGCCGGTTTTTTATTTTTTACCGAAACAGTAAGACCGACATCCCTGATTTTTTCCTGAACAATATCTTTGATTTCTTTATCTGACATTTTCGTATTTTGTCTCAGGCCGAAAGCAATATTTTCAAAAACGGTCATGCTGTCAAACAACGCTGCTCCCTGAAAAAGATATCCGAAACGTAATCGCTCACGCGAGAGGTCTTTATCAGATTGTTCTGAGATATGTTTCCCATTCCAGTAGACATTTCCCTGGTCCGGCAATAACAGGGACATCATCAGTTTCATCGTCACACTTTTTCCGCAACCACTTTCCCCGATTAATGCAACAGTTTCACCTTGGTGAATTTTGATTGAAATATCGCGCAAGATCTTCTGGCACCCAAAACTTCGGGATGTATTCTTAAGCTCAATAACAGGTGTCTGGTTTGCTGAATTCATAACAATTACAAGTAAAAATCGTATAAACGAAACTTAATTTACATTAACGAAACAGGTGATGGCCAGATAATGTAGTAACCGGTGTTAATAATGAATGTGAGAAAGAAATCGATTGTTAAAATGGCGATGAAGGAAAGGACAAATGATTCTGTCGCTGCTTTTCCAACTCCTTCAGCTCCTGCCCCACAATTAAAACCACGATGGCAGGCAATCAGGGCGATAGCAGAACCGAAGAAGATACTTTTTAACAGACCTCCTAAAACGTCATAAGCTGTTACATAATATTCTGAATGAAACCAGTAATGGAAACTATCTATTCCCATGATAAATGAGCCGATAAACCATCCACCAAGAACTCCTGTGAGATCTGCAATGGCTGTTAATAATGGAACCATGAACAGACAGGCGAGAAATCGAGGAACAACAAGATGCTGAATCGGATTGGCTCCGAGCGCTTTCAAGGCATCAATTTGTTCGGTGACGCGCATCGTTCCCAGTTCTGCAGCCATCGAACTCCCAATTCGACCTGCAAGCATTGTTGCTGCTAATACTGGTCCGAGTTCTTTGACAAGTGAAACATTAATGACTGCACCGAGTCGAGTTTCCATATGCATCATGCTGAATTGATCGTATGTTTGAACGGCGAGAACCATGCCTATGAATCCGCCGGTGATAATCACCACAGGCAGACTTAATACTCCAACATGGTACATCGTTGAAAAAATAATGGATGAGCGTGGAATACGCGTGAAGAGCCACCTAAACATTTCCAGTGTAAAAAGCGTAATATCTCCGAAGGCTTCGACAACAAATATTGTCAAGCGACCAATTTCGTGAATGAAAGTTGTTTTTTGTTTGTTGGAAATGGACATGGAGTTATTTGAATTGGCCAAAGTGATATTTCATCCTGATGAATTCAGAACAAAAAATATGCATCTGGAAAGTTGGATTGAGTTGTTTTGAAGTGGTTAGAGCGTTTCTATAATTGATAAATAAATATCACGCAAAAGAACCGATTTGAGAGGCGAAGGATAGCGAATTATTAAATTTCAGGCGAGGTCAATATATTTAGGGTAAGAATGTTAGAAATGAACAATCTCTACCCCTCTTAACATATTCATTGGTAAAGAGTTACAGCATATTCCTATAGATAATGTACCGTTCTAATCCTCTTCGGTCTGAGATTTTACAATCAGGTTACGCAGCTCGCTTACATCGTGCCGTAATTCTGCAAGCTTTGCATCAAGAAGTTGTTCTTTGAGTTTTATGATTCGAGGTCTGAGCCACAAGAAATAAACTCCTATCGTAATAGGGAAAAGTAGCTGACAAATCACAATAAATACTCCCATAATTACAGTAATAACCGTGGCATCATCATCTCCAGGGACAAAAGATCCCAAGTTGAACCAATGGTGGATAAATGCAACTATGAAGGCAAGAGAAAATGCAATCCCGAGGGTCCAAGTTGTTAAATTAGCACGTTTTTCTGTTTTGGCTAAGGCGTTAGTTAGTTCCATTTGATACTCCTCATATTGTTTTTCGTTCGGAAATTTGTCTTGTTGTAATAGTTGGTTGGCGAATTGCTCGAAGTGTTTATTCATTGAGCATCTCCTCTATCTGCTGGCGAAGACTGTTTTTTGCATAGTAAATTCGTGACTTCACGGTTCCTTTCTTGCAATTAATGACCTCAGCAATTTCATCAATAGTCATGTTTTCTAAAAAATGAAGCGTCAGAACTCGGCGATGATCAACAGATAGCTTACAGAGAGCAACATGAACCATTTCTGCATTATCAAACACCAATTCAGATTTATTTTCGTCATTTGGCATTTCCTCGGTTTCAATATCTTCGACCAATAGTGGCCTTTTGGACTTCCTTCGTAAGTCTGTGACAGCAAGATCATGGGCTATTCGATATAACCAGACACGAAATGATGCAGGGGATTTAAGTTTTTTCAGTTTTTTATGGACCGTCAACCAGACATTCTGAAGAACATCAAGGGATCCATTATGATCTCCCAGAATTCGTAAAATAAAATAAAGCAAACGGCGGTCATATAATTCAATTAATTTATGAAAAGCCTCCCGATCACCCTGTTGAGCGAGAATTACAGTCACTGTATCTCTATTGAATCCTCTCCCTTCAGGCATACTTAACCATTTCTATCACAGATAATTTTAATAACGAAACGTTGGTATATCAGAGTCGTTTGCCAAGAGAGTCAGGTTCAAATCAAAAGAGAAAAATTTCATAAATTTGAAAAAATAGAAGGCTAAGCCTGAGAATACTGTTTAATCATCAGACAGTTTAATATGGTTAATATGGTGTATTAGCCAATAAGCTCATGAATGACGTTTCCGTGGATGTCGGTGAGTCGCATATCTCTTCCCCCGAACCGGAATGTCAGTTTTTTATGATCAATTCCCAAAAGATGCAGAATCGTTGCATGCAGATCATGAATTTCGAGCCTGTTTTCGATGGCGTAATATCCGTACTCATCGGTTGCCCCGTAAATAGATCCTCCTTTTACTCCTCCCCCTGCCATCCAGATCGTGAATCCGAAGGGATTATGATCTCGCCCATCTAGACCTTGGGCCATCGGGGTTCGGCCGAATTCTCCTGCCCAGACAACAAGAGTTTCGTCTAACAGACCTTTCGATTTGAGATCCTGAAGCAAAGCTGCTATTGGTTGATCAACTGCCATCGCGTTTTTTTCATGGCCATCTTTCAGATTGCGATGCTGGTCCCATCGATCTGCTTTCACTTTGGGGCACGTCAGTTCAATAAATCGAACCCCTCTTTCAATAAGCCTTCTCGCCACCAGGCATTGATATGCAAATGTTTTTGTATGTTGGTAGGAATGATCCAGTCCGTACAGTTCTTGAGTCTCTTTGGATTCAGAATCAATTTGCATGAGATCAGGAACGGAGGATTGCATACGGAAGGCGAGTTCATAATTTCGAATTGCTGATTCAATCTCTTCATGGTTCTTTCCATCACCCTGGGTTTCCTGATCCAGTTTTTTCATCAAGTCCAGTTTACGTTTTTGTAAACCAGCTGTTTTCTCTTTCCGGTTAATGTCCGAAACAGGAATTTTTCCTTTTTTAAAAAGAGATCCTTGAAAAGTTGCAGGTAAAAAACCGTTATGGAAGCAGTCAAGCCCGCCTTGAGGAATCAAGCCCCCATTGAGGACAATAAATCCGGGCAGGTTTTGAGATTCTGAGCCGAGACCATAATTAACCCATGAACCCATGCTCGGGCGACCTTGCAATCCATGCCCTGTATGAAGGAAATAGTTTGCATTGGTGTGTTCTGAAAAACTGGATGTCATGGAACGAATGACACAGAGATCGTCTACATGCTTGGCAATATTGGGAAATAGATCGCTCACTGGAATTCCGCTTTTTCCGTATTGATTGAATTTCCACGGCGATTTCAAAACCAATCCCACATCATCAAACTGCGTTGGCTGGACTTTCATTTTAAACTTCTGGCCATGCTCTTTATCAAGAAGTGGTTTCGGATCAAATGTATCAACTTGAGAAGGACCACCATCCATGTAAAGAAAAATTACATTTTTGGCTTTAGGTAGTACGTGCATTTTATCCGGTGAGAGTGGATAAGTATTTGCATCCTGAAGATTCTGGTTAAAGCCATAAGCAGAGTCCGTCATCAAGGCAGAAAGTGCAATGGCTCCAAATCCATTTGCAGAATGGACCAGCATTTCCCTGCGGTTTAATGGATTATTTCGATAACAACTGCAATGCATTTTAAAATACTTTCAATTCACAAACACAAATTCTTTGACATTAAAGATCACGTGACAAAAATCTGTCCAGCGTTGTAATTCTTGCTCTGAATTCCGCTCTTCTTTTGGTTTTCCCAGAAATTTTTTTGCAGCGTTAATTTCATTTTCATTGGGATCTCTTCCAAATGCTTGAACATAAATCCTTTTGATTTTAGATTCAGTTGATGTCGATTTCTCTTTAAGAGTTTTGATTGCCCATTGTTTCGACTGTTGAATCACAAATTCGTTGTTCATCATAATCAATCCTTGAGCAGGGACATTGTAAACGCTTCGTTTTCCGACTGTTGTGAATGGTGTGGGATAATCAAATGCAAGAAACATGGGAGTGAGAAAATTTCTGCGAACGTTGATGTAGATGCTTCTCCTGCCGTTTCCATCTAATGGACCTGAAGTACTTGGTCGTCCCCTGCCTGCCATGAAAGGAGTCAGAAAAGGAACAACACTTGGCCCGTACATTTTCTTTTTTAATTGACCGGAAACCGATAAAATGGAATCTCTGATTGCTTCCGCTTCCAGTCTTTTAATTGACATTCGATGCAGGAGAATATTTTCTGGATCCCGTTCTTCTGTTTTCTGGTCCGCAATTTTACTCGACATCTGATATGTTCGTGAGAGAACCATCATGCGATGTATATTCTTAATGGACCATCCGTTGTTGATGAATTCTGTTGCAAGATAGTCAAGCAACTCAGGATGTGAGGGAGATTTCCCCATTTTTCCAAAGTTATCCGGTGTCTGGACAATCCCTTTTCCAAAATGATGATGCCAAAGCCTGTTCACCATCACCCTTGCAAAAAGTGGATTTTCCGGACTGGCTATATTATTGGCCAATTCCATTCGACCAGATCCCGAGGTTATTTCATTAGAATGGTTTTTCTCAAAAACTTCCAGGAATCTTCGGGGAACAACATCCCCCTTTTTCTTATGGTTTCCTCGAATGAAAACAGACTCATTTTCAGAAGATCCATCCGCGATTGCAATGACTTGTTTAGGAATCGGTAATTGCGATTCAAATTTTATGTGTTGGATCAATATTTTTGAAGCGATTGGAAAATTCTTTTTATTTTTGGATGAACCTGCAATTTTTAGAATCTTGTTTATTAGTTCGACTTGACCGGAAGAAAGTGACTCTGGTTGGTATTTCCACTGAGAAATCGTTTTCAATAAAAGTTCTTTGTAACCCTTTGCGAGTTCTTCCCGCGTTTTGATAGATGAGTCTACAAGCAAACTATTGATCAACAAATTTGAATGTTTGTTAGGTTTACTTTTTCCAAAAATGATTTCATCAACAGCTAAGTAGCCATCATCTTCATCCGAAATTTCAATATATGCATTGTGTCCGATCCATTTACTGACATCCTGTTGATACCAACGATATTGGCCATCGAGAGAAATATTCAGAGACAATGCTCCGTAGATTGGGTTTTGAATGATTTCAAATCCATCAACAATGAGAGAAACCTGACCCCGTTTATATCGTCTGGCTGCAGTCTTGATCCCACCCGATTTTAAAACGCGGTAAAAAATATAAGACTCTGTAATGGTGAACGTTTTTGATTGAATTGTTCCTTTGAATTTCCCTGAAACAAGACCACTGTGAGCAATTCCGGGAGAGGCCAATTGTTCAATAGTAATCGGGTTCTCTGTCGAAGAAGAAAAAATAACATTTAATTCCTGAGTTGGCTCTGAATTGAAAGCGAGGCCATGAACGAACCAATTCTTATTGAATGGTTGATCAAAAGATTCAAATACTTTTGAGGGGCTGATATTATCCGTTTGAGAAATATTCAAATCCGATAATATTCTATTTTTCTCCGTAAAATATTTTTCAGGGGCAGAGCTGTTTTTAAATCTGTTCCACAGATAAAATAATTCCTGCGGTTTTTGGGAAGATTTATTGATTTCCTGATCCCAGAAATTACCTGACTGTTTGCTTGCAGGAGAACTGCTAATGGTGGTCAGCAATCGTTTATCAAGATTTTGCAATTCATTTTGAAGCCAATGGATAATTTCCGATTGAATTTTACCTGCATTATTTTTTTTCAATTGATTTAATTGATGACTTATGGAAGCTGTTTTTTCAGGTGGATCTATAAAAGCGTACTGTTTGCGTGAACTTTGCATGTACCCTGAAAGAGCATAATAGTCCTTCGTGGTGATTGCATCAAATTTGTGATCATGGCAACGGGCACAGGAAATCGTTAACCCTAAAAATGTTTTTCCAAGAACATCAATCTGGTTGTCAATCACATCCGCTT
>JAJRVU010000298.1 GCA_024277145.1 Planctomycetota bacterium | reverse complement strand
TCTTCCTTCTGGATAATTTCCGTAATTTCTTCAGGTGTGATAATTTCAAGAAGGGGTGTTTTTTCTTCCGGGCTAGTTTTTCCTTCTGGAATATTTGAAGGTTTTGTCAGGCGGAAGAGCCTCAATTTATCTGAATTTTCATCTTTTTTCACAAACCATGTCAGGGATTCAACAAGCGTTGGCTCTTCAGTCGGCTTCTCGAGCTTGATCATTCCTGTTCCCATTTCCGGAGGGACCATGTTTGCCAGTTTTTGATTTGCGTTCTGTAATCCACCCGCTGCAGAAATGGCCAACGGAAGCATGATCATCACACCAAAGACCATGACAATTCCCTGCATGACATCTGTCCAGACAACTGCATGAAAACCGCCGTAGGTTGTGTAAACAATCACCGCGACACCAAATGTAAAAAGACAAATCAGGTATTCAGGATCGATTCCATTTAAAAAAGAGAGATCACTGACTGCTGTGCTGACAGTTAATGAAAGGTCAGAAAACATTTCGACATTATGAAGCAATGTTTTCAGGATAAAGCTGCCCGCTTTGAATTGTGCAATCAGATTGAAAGACATAAAGAAAATAATTAATGCAGTTGCCAGTAGACCAATGGCTGCACTGTTAAAACGATCTCGAATGACATCAGGAATGGTAATGGCACCGGAAATTCTTGCCACCTGATTCAGTCTTTTTCCCATCAAGCCCATTGTGCAAAGTGGAAAGACCATATAGCTTCCGATCCACAATGCCAGCACCCAGCCGTGGGTATAAATTTTGGAAGGGAAACCGGTGAAGCTACCTCCTGATGCACTGGTTGCTGCAAACGTTAATGCAAACGCCCAAACGCCGAGAGATCGACTTCCCAGAAAATATTCTGCGAGAAAACTTTTTTCCTTTAGCAGTCTATTTGAAAGAGCAGCTAGAAAAAATACTGCCATTGTATAAATCAGAAATGTGAACAAAGCAGAGTTCTGGGAACCCCCTTCTGCCAGTAAAAGGAATTGTGCATTCATGGCTGCACCTCCCCTTCAGGCTTGGCATTTTCCGGTTTGCTGTTTTCTGTGGGAAGATCATCATTTTCTCCCAAGTCATCATCTTTCATATAGAACAAACAGAACCAGACCGTAAACAAATTACATATCATCCAGGGGAATGCAACACCCCAAACAATCCAACTGGGCATTCCTAGTACCAGTTCCATCTTGTCTGGATCAAAATCAGTCGGATAACCATTCAGGTAGCAATAGGGAATCGTCCACAACAGGGCGAGGATCCAAACGCTGAAAATAATGATGGCTTCTTTGCGGGAATTGATAAACGTTGGATCGTATTCCATCCCCGGTATTTCGCTGGACTTGATGTTTGAACTCATTCCGGTTTCCTGTTTTTACAACCTGATTTTGTTGAGCCTGTTTTTTGTAAGACAATTATCATGATTGATCGGGGGCATCTTCGCAACCATTAAGACCATCTTGACGGAAGTTCATTTGATTCTGCGTAAAATCAGATTGGCCAAAAGTCATGGTATTTAAATTGGGTTAGATTATTGATTTAAGCGGTTTCAGATTCTTCCAGACCCAGTTCTTCAATCATGATTTCCCGGATTTTGAATTTCCTGATCTTCCCGGTCACTGTTTGGGGGAATTCGTCTACAAAACGGATATATTTTGGAACTTTGAAATACGCAAGACTCGATTTGCAAAATTCGCGAATTTCATCTTCAGTCGCAGCAGCAGAATCGTTGGATTTAATCCAGCAGGCAATTTCTTCAATGTATTTCGGATCAGGAACGCCAACAACGGCTACATCCTGAACAGCGGGATGTTGATGAAGCAAATCTTCAATTTCTCTCGGATAAATATTTTCTCCCCCCCTGCAGATCATGTCTTTCATCCTGCCTGTAATTTTATAAAACCCATCTGCTGTTCTTATTGCCAAATCACCGGAATGAAGCCAGCCTTCGGAGTCAATCGCATTTTCAGTGGCTTCGGGCATATTGTAATAACCGAGCATCACAACATGTCCGCGGGTACAGAGTTCTCCCTGTTCATTATCGCCAAGCGTTTCGCCCGTTTCCGGATTCACAAGTTTGACTTCAATTTCAGGCAGAGGTTTGCCCACTGTCGAAACACGCAATTCAATAGGAACATCGGTTCTTGTTTGAGTAATCACGGGTGAAGCTTCAGTCATTCCGTAAGCAATAGTCACTTCATTGACGTGCATATCGTTGACAACTCTTGTCATCACTTCGATAGGGCAGGGGCTTCCCGACATGATGCCGGTTCTTAAGGATGTTAAATCTCGTTTGAAAAAAGTGGGGTCTTCCAACTGACCAATAAACATAGTCGGCACGCCATAAATGGATGTTGCTTTCTCTGATTCAATGGCAGCAAGTGCAGCAGCTGCATCATAATATTCTGCAGGAATAACGATTGCACCTCCATAAATACCAGCAGCAAGAACACCGAGAACACATCCGAAACAGTGATAAAAAGGAAGAGGCAAACAAATGCGGTCCTTTTCTGTGAAATCCTGGCAGTCTCCAACATAGTAGGCGTTCGTCAGAATATTGCTATGTGCCAGCATCGCTCCTTTTGGAAAACCGGTTGTTCCAGAAGTGTATTGAATATTGATCGGTTCATCAGCAGTAAGTTCCGATTCCCGTTTTGCCAGTTCCTCATCTGAAATAATATTTCCCAATTCGATAAAATTATCCCAACTCATAATTCCATCAACGGTCTGTTTCTTCATTGAAACAACGTGACGCAATTTAGGGAATTCTTCTGACTTGAGTGAACTGTTTGAAGAAGTTTTCAGTTCCTTGATAATATCAGAAGCGATCGAGAAATAATTGGATTCTTTAAACTGGTCAATCAGGAAAAAAGCAACGCTGTCAGACTGTTTTAAAACATAAGAAAGTTCATGGGATTTATAAGCAGGATTTATATTAACCTGAACAACCCCAATCCGCGCAGAGCCATATTGAAGCAACACCCATTGAGGCCAGTTTGTTGCCCAGACTGCAACATGTTCTCCTTTTTTTACTCCTAATGCGATCAAAGATTTCGCAACCTGATCAACACGTTCATCCAATTCCTGATAATTCCAGCGGAGGCAGTTCCGAGGATTTTGCTCTTTATCATCTGCTGGTCTTAACTCACTTTCCGCAGTCAGGGATGGAAACACAACAGCATCGTGCGACGGAAATTTCTGAGCAGTTTTCCTGAGCATTGCTCCAATCGTAATATTGTCAACGGGTGTTAATGTCGAATCCGACATAATATCTGGTCCTTGAATAGTGCAAGCTGATTAATTGATAAATGACGAGTTAAATGGAAATGTGTCTGAATGATTCAATCTATTCTGAAGAGTGTATACGGAATAGACAATATTAAACCGGTTCCAGAATAATAAATAATATGATATGCAATCCGAAGAAATTTTTCATGTGATAGACACAAGGGGTGAAGCCCGTACGATCAACCTTAACCCTGAAAAAGTTTTGATTGTCCCTACCTGAAAAGCGACTTTGGTAGCGGAATTGTGACCATTGGCAAAGAAGACGATGAATACGTCTGGAATATGTACAACAATTCTATCCGTAAGAAAACAGTTCAATAATAACGGTAGTATGGTAACCACAATCTCATCAAATAAAAAAACCGATGACCGCAGGGGGAAAATCTGCAATCATCGGTTTTGAATCTCTTGTTTCCCGACAGAAAACTGTTCGGGAATATTTTAGTTGGTATCAGGACCAGCACATCGAATCAGATGGTCATGGTCGATATAAACAACTTCCACTGTTTCATCTTTGTGAGTGAATGGAATTGGCCAAGCTGAACGTTTAATTTTGTTATAATAAACTGTGCATTTGTAATGACACTTATGCATACGAGCAGGTCCTGCAAGTGGGAAGAATCGACATTCATCATCCAACTTATCAACAATCAACTCCGTTGTGATACGGACATTGTTTCTTGTTACTTCAGCAAGGAATGCAAAACCGCCTGCTGCCTCTTCTGGTAATGCCCTCATCACTTCATCATCTGAAGGAGGATCAATACAGAACAGGGGAGCATGCTCACCTTCGACGGGATCAAGAATTGGAACTTTGCCGTACCGTTCTTCTTCCCAGTATCTGTCTTCCACTTTCTGGCTCCAGTAAGCACTGACCGGAATCATCGGAGTGACTTCCAAAAATAACCCGTAGGCATATTGAACACCTATGAAACCATCAATCAGCGTACATCCGCTGTTGTTCATTGTGACCAGGAGCAATCCTGCAATCATTAATGAACGTTTTACCATCCTTGAAACGTTTTTCATTGTTTTCCCCTAGCGGTCTTATTGACCGGTCGTCCTCGTTTATTGTTATTTTAAGTCGGCCAAATTTCTTCAAATATCCGTATGGAATAGCCTACGAATTTTTGACCTTATATCTGTTATCGTTAAAACGATTACGGAAACTTGCGTAAAGATTCAAGATTTAACGATTATTCCGATAATTTGTTTTATTGGTCTTTGAAATCAACTTCGTTTCAAGCCTGAATAAAAAAACACCCCTGTAACTTATCGTTACAAAGGTGTTTCTTATTTCGATTTGATTCGTTTTCAGAATCATTCTCCCCAGTTATGAGGATTCAGGAACCACCACCATTTGTCGGTGCGAGAATCAAAGTTCAGATTCCAGTTACCGTCATCCCATTCGAGTTGAACTTTTCTCCAACCGAGTGGAACTTGTGGGTAAGGATAGAATGGTCCGATGTAAGGCCATGCTGAAGCTGAATACTGTTTAGGATAAGCAACCTGTGCATAGTTAGGAGAAGCAGCATAGGAAGGCCATGCGTATCCCGGTGTATGTGGTTGATTGTAGACATTGCTTGTTGGTGCACCTTGTGGTCCCGGTCCGCCAGGAGGCATCATTCCCGGATGAGGTTGGCCGACCATTTGAGGACGAGACATTCCTGCAGGACCTTGTGGTGCATAAGGTGGTCTGCCTACCATTGGCATGGAATGTTGTTGTGGTGCATAACCTGGAGGAGGACCTTGTGGTCTACCTGCTTGAGGTCTACCTGGAGGCTGGTTATAAGCAACCCGTTGAATTGGTCCCCGTGTAGGAACTTTTCCTTTCACTTTGAGCTGATTATCAACCATTACAACACCCGGAACGCGTGATACAACTCTTGTTGCAATTTCGCGTTCTTTCATGTCTTTAGCATTACCAGTTAATCGTGCTGCTCCCTGTTTGTATTCGACTTTGATATCAAGACTTGTCAAAGGAGCTTTTGATAAAGCAGAAGCAATTTCATTCGCTTTTGCTTCATTTGATTTTAATCGAGACTTCATTTTGCCCTGAATTAGCTTTGCAGAGTCTTTCGATCCCGTTTGGTCCATAGGAACCAGTCGATTCTCAACATGCTTCACTCCTTTAACTCTGGAGATCAACTTTGTTGCTTTTGCTTTTTGTTTTGCGGTGGCAACTTTTCCCTGAAGAAGGACAACGCCATTTTTATATTCAATGGATATGCTCCCTCTTACCTTTCCTTGAATAGCAGATTTGACTTTCTCTGCCACCTTTTGGTTAGGAGTTAAAGCTGGCTTTCCTGCCTGCTTTGTTGCTGATGCTGCTCCACGCAATAACGAGAACGGCCCAGCCATTGTGATGCCAGGAGCCACAATCAAAATTCCCAGTGATAAGACCCACTTACGATACCTAAGCATGAAGATTTCTCCTTGACCTGCTTTTTCCAACCCCAAATTATTTATAATTCGCTCAGGGAAGGCATAGCCTGGATAGCTTTGACCTTTTATTCTTAAACATCCAATTTTCAGGAGTTCAGGAATAAATGAATCGTGCTTCCCGTTATTTACCAGCAATCCGATATACTGGTTCGATAAAATGACTTTTCTGTATCACGATTGAATTCAGCCAAAAGAGTTATAAAGCTCTCAAAAGTTGATCTCCTTCCGAAGTTGGAAGAGGTGATAGTTCTATTGATCGGACGGATTGGTCTGATTGGATAAAATATTCTGGTTATTTCGGCATTTTCATCAAAAATTTATTTGGTGAAAAATAGCCGGATTGATTTAAACGTATTGAATACCAATAGTTGCATTGATTTAAGGAATATATATTGTCAAAATTACAATCAACTAATCAGCCATAGCAAGAGTGGATTTAAGCTTTGAAGATGATCAATTGATCTCATTCAACTTCCTTATATTGTCTATTTTTCATATTCATCCAAACCTTTCACATAAATACTTTCATCATATGAATCTGGTCACCAAAAAGAATCTGAAGCAATTTAATGCTGGTTCCCATAATCGCCTGTTACTGGATTCACAATGGAACCTGCTGATTTTTGCACTCATTCTGTTATGGAGCTTTCTTCTCGGTTGCACCTATATGAGGTCAACGGATATCTGGTGGCACTTGAAAACCGGACTGGAAATGATCAGCCGGGGAGAAATCCCAAAAACGGATTGGTTTACAACCACTTCAACAGACAGACCCTGGATTGATTTGCATTGGGGCTTCCAACTTCTTGTGACTGTTGTTTTCAAAATGGGAAATGTTTCTGCTTTGGTTTTATTCAAAGCATTTTGCCTTTCATTAACTGTTCTACTGGGTTGGCAGGCGGTTGATTCCAAATTGCCCTCTGTCTGGAAATCCATTTTCTGGATCCCTGCGATCATTTGTATTTCAGGGCGAGCAGTGATCCGTCCCGAAATGTTAACACTTGTTTTTCTTGCAATGGAATTATGGCTCCTGAATAAAGCTGAAAAACGAATCAAGCTTCTCTGGTTAATTCCCGTCATTCAGGTTGTCTGGCTGAATTGCCATGCCCTGTTTATATTGGGATTAATTGTATCCATCGCATGGGGGATGGATCAGGAATGGAAAAAATGGCTTGCCAAACGAACAAAGAAAAATAGTGAAAAATCGGACGAAGAAATTAATCAGGCGGGACATTCGTTTCAGGTTTTGATTCCTATTCTGGTTGCAATATTAGTCAGCCTGTTGAACCCTTATTTTTTTCAGGGAGCGATTTTTCCTTTTGAACTTTATAAAAAGTTTTCCACCGATCAGGTTCTCTACTCCGGCATTGCAGAATTTCAACCCCCCTGGGAATTTGTGATGAGATCAGGCTGGGGAAACCTCTACCTGCTTTCTGAATTATTATTATGGTTAATCACAGCTTCAACTTTCATAATATTACTGGTGAATAAAAATGGGTCCCTGTTTCGCTGGATCCTGTTTCTCGCTTTTTCTCACCTTGCCTGGCAGGCAACAAGGAATACATCTATTTTTGCTGTCGTCATGGCAGTCATTGGATCGCAGAATCTACTGCAATTTTTCAACATCCAGGAAAACAGACAACTGGAAAAGTCCAAAGTAAAGTCAAAAAAGAAAAAGAAGAACGCACCTGCCCAAATCAAGCCCTTTAATAAATCAGCTCTAGCAATTTCTGTTTTACTTGTTGTATTGAATGGAGCTGTTTTGTCTGGTTATTGGACACAACTCGGGAAAGAAGGAAAATATTTCAGCACCAAAGAACAGCCTGATTGGTATGTTCACGAGGCAGCAATATTTGCAGGAAAACAGGGAATGCCAGAGGAAGCATTTGTTTCTAACATCGGGCAGGCTGCTGTTTACCTCTATCATAACGGTCCTGGGAAAAAAGTTTTTATGGATGGCCGTCTTGAAGTTGCTTCGAATGACACTTACCGGGCATATCTCACAATTCTTGAAATGATGCAAAAAGGTGATTCGAACTGGTTAAAACTGTTTCATTCCTTCAGGGCAAAGTCTTTCAAAGCAAAATCAAAACGGGCAACTACGGAATCTCAAAATGTCGAGATCAACAAAGAGAATCTATATCCTCTGGTTCTTCTTGATAGCCGATATTCAAGATTACAACTGAATGGGATGATGCAAATGCCCGACTGGAGATTGGTGTTTGCTGACGGAACTGCAGGGGTATTCTTGCACAAGTCCATTGCAGATCAATTAAAACTGCCCTTGGCGGATCATTCGAAATTGCTTTACCCGAAAAGTATCACGAAATGAACAAAGCGAGACGTAGAGTCCATTCGTCAGGCATAAATATTTCACAAGAAATAATTTCGTCTGCGTCTCTGCGAACTCTGCAAGATGAATTTATTAAATTCTTTACCGAACCATTGTACATTGATTCATGGTCTGCACAGCAGACCCTACACTTGAATATTTTTTCTTCGTGCTTCCTCAAAAGCGAATATCCTTACCCTTTCTGATAATC
>JAJRVU010000015.1 GCA_024277145.1 Planctomycetota bacterium | reverse complement strand
CGACATTCTGGATTCAGTTCTCTCCCCCGAATCAAGCCGGGCAAAAAGACTTTTACAGCGTGATCCTATTATTAAAATTGCACCAAACCGATTCCACGTGGAAGGATTAACAACCTTAAGATATTTGTCCAAATTTTTTAAACTGGAATATGAACCGGGGGCAGATAGCCTGGTGACCGTTGCAGGAATGTTCCATGAAGAACTCGAAAGAATTCCTGAAGTGGGTGACGAATGCTACTGGAATGATTTTCGAATTCGAGTCATAAACGTCACCCAGAAAGGACAAATCCGAACGATGTTCCATCGAGAAGAATGACCAAACACAAAAGATTCCGTCTTATATTTCCCTGTTTTATTTTGAATTGTAATAGAAACGTAACCAAACTAGACAATGTCTAGAATTGAAGTAGAACGTGTCGCACTGTATATATAGTCGGGATAACACTTAATCCTTCTATATCATTTATAGAAACGCTCTGAATTCCATGACAACATCTGTTTATATAATTTTATCCGGGCTCCTTTTTCTGGTGGGTCTTCGCCTCTCCGCTTTTTTTAGTGGAAACGAGACGGGCTTTTACAGACTGAGTTTTCCCCGATTAACCATTGAAGCACAAACGGGTGACGACACTGCAAAACAGCTTGTCTGGTTCGCTCAGAACCCCGGGTATTTTGTCGCAACAACACTTGTTGGAAACAATATTGCCAACTACCTGACCACTTTTGCAATCAGCATGGGCGCAACAAGTTTGTTTCATTCCAAATCAACTTTGGTGGAATTAGGTTGCACATGGATTTTTGCGCCGGTCATTTTTATTATCGGAGAACTTCTTCCCAAAAACCTTTATTTTCGTGCTCCTATGCGATTATTAAGAAGAGACTGCGGGCTTTTTCTTTTCTTCTTCAGGCTTTTTCTGATCGCCAGTTTCCCGCTAATTTTAATCACGCGTTTAATTGAAAAACTCCGCGGTGAAAAACGAGAAACTTTAAACCTGATCCTCGGGCGACATCGACTCACCCAACTGATTAATCAGGGACATCGCGAAGGGATTATTATCGATGTACAACGTCGTCTGGTTGATGGTTTGCTCGATTCTGCTGCCCAACCATTGATTGATGCAATCACTCCAGTCGGGCGAATCCTGGGAATGGAAGAAGGAGCTTCTGTCGAAGAGATGCTCAGTTTTTCCCGAAAGTTTGGTCTTAGTAATATTGCAATTCATAAAAAGGGAGAGCCACAAAACTGGTTTGCCTATGCAAAGGCTTTTGACTGTCTTCTGGAACAGAAATAACACCGGTCCGTTGTCAATGAATTACCCAAACTTGAATGGTCATTAAGCAAACTGGAAGCTTTAATTAAGCTTAAAGAGCTGGAACAAAGCTATGCCCTGATCATGGAAGAGGGAACTGCAATCGGGCTGGTGAGTGAGCAAGGTTTAATCAAGCAGTTGGATCGCCATCAATCAATCCCCGTTGCTTCTCAACTCTCCCCGGATTCGATGTAAATCTGATTCACGTAAATGGCCACGAATTTTAACCACTCGGTCATTCTACTCGCTTCATTTTGGAATAGACTTCTTTCTCGAACAGTTTGCCATTAAGCTGCTGTTTGAAGAATTGCCTGAGTTCTTCAGTGCCAGCAGTAATTGTAATTGATTTTGGAATGGTGACATTTTTCCCATTCTGTTTCTCTGTTTTTTCAGGAGTGATTTGACCAGCAAGTTTCTTTGTTTTAATCATCTCTTCAATGAATTCCTCATCCAGAAGTGTCATTCTTAAAGTTTCAGGTGATAACGAGAGTTTGACAATCAAGTAGGATTCAACTTTGCTGGCATCCCATTTCTGCCCCCATGTTTTTGTCTGGCTATCAAGCAGATTATTTTCAGATACAGGTAAGTGTAGCAAGTACTCTTTTCCTATCTTTTCCACAAATCCAATGTGAATACCTGTCTGGAGTGCACTCTTTGAATCTGAGGGATGGACAACGAAGAGAAATTTGAGAAATCCCTCGGGATATTGATCCCCTGCAGAACCAATGTGAGCATAATGAACTTTACTGCTTTCTTTATTTTCAGTTCGATAGACACCGTGAAATTCGGGAAACGCTTTGGCATCCGAAGGATCAACCAGCGGGTTTTTGGTTGTGGGGACCGTGCAACCTGAACAAAGCAGAAACAGCAGGGCGATTATCAGAAAACCGCGTTTTGTAACAAGCATGTTATATATCCCTTTCGATAATTCTATTTCCATTGATCAAATATCAAACAATCGATCATTTCTTTTTTTCTTGTTTGTTCTTGATGTGTTCAGCAATCGGGATCGTGTGATAATACCATGTTTGTGGTTCCTGCTTGCCGTCGAGACCCGAAGTCCTAAGTTGAATCTCTGCTCGCTCGGCTAATTCTTTTTTCAAATGAGCTCGCACTACCTGCTTTCCGTCGACTTTCCTGATGGCTAATGACAGCGAAAGGTCAGGAGAGCCAGATCCATCTTTGCTTTCTTTGTTTGGGATGACTAAATCCACAGAATTCAATGGATTTAGTCTGCCTTCGTCAGTGATTATCAAACTGACGGTGACACAATCATTGCCGTGATCCAGCACCTTTATTTCGTATTTTAACTTGAGTTGCTCTTTCGTTTCGCCAAGCCCAAAGCCCAAAGCCCAGGTAACACTGGCAGACAAGACGATGATAGAAAACACAAGCGATAGAAAACGAAACTTACGTACGAACATTATAGATCTCCTTTTCAGTTTCGGAAAGATTATTGAATTCATTTATTAGACGGGGCAGGTTGTTTTTTGTCGCTTGAATTATCCAAAGTTTTTAACACCAATTTATTTCCTGTGAAGGGATTAAAAATGTAGTTGCCCGGGAATTTTTCACCGCTGCGCGAGTCATACTTGGGTGGAAGAAGGCTGCCAAGTGGCAATCGCCATTTGTATTCTGTTTTTTCCATGTTTATAACAAAGGAATTTTTTCCTTTTGGGTCTAGTAACTTCTCCCCTTCAGCATTTAGCCCTCTGAAACAAATAAATTCCATGCCTTTCCCAAACTGGCCAAGCATTTTTGACATCATTGGTTTCATCATGGCGAATAAATTGAGTGCATCGTCGGAAACCTCTGAGTTGGGTAGTGATTTCATCATTTTCCCTTCGCCAATCGTTAGGGATAGCTTATCAAGTATTTCGTTTCTTGAAGAAGGGACGATACTACCAAAGGCTGTTGTCTTGGCATCGATTACACAAACGACGATGTAGTCATCTACAGCTTGGTAAAAACCCTCCTTCTGCTCCACTGTAAGACTGGGAGTATTTCTGAAAGATTGTTTCCAGAACTCTGTCGGGATCCACCAGATTAGTTGAAATGAATTCGGCCCCTGTTCCAGCCTTTGAGTTTCGTGGATGAATTTTTGCATATCCACCTTCTCTCCACCGAGAAGGTCACCAGTAAATAATGTAATGATTGCCAGTGCCATTATGATTTGTTTCATTTTTTTCTTTCTTTTCCATGCACGAACTGATTGGCCAGATATCTCCCATCGTACAACATGTTAATTAAAAAGCATAAAGAAATAATCGCCGGGAATAGAAGTTACT
>JAJRVU010000297.1 GCA_024277145.1 Planctomycetota bacterium | reverse complement strand
GTCAGAATTTCAGCAACAGTTTCAAGGTGTTTACGATCCGTAGTCTGACTACCAGTTCCCATACTGATGGTAATTTTAGTCAGTTTAGGAAGCGAATGTGAATTCTTTCGGCCCAGCTTATCTTTCAGAGCAGGAACAATTGTACTTTTATATTCATCTTGCAAACGAGGCATTTTAAAAATCTTTATGTTATCAAAACAGTTTGATGAATTTGACTCTAATTCTTACGTTAATTATTTCTTGGCATATCGACTACGGGGAGGACTGATAGCACTTACAGTTGTACTGCAACTACGACAGAACCGTTCTTTTGCCCCTTCATCAGTGTATCGATAACCGATTCGTACAGGCTTGGAACATCCACCGCAATAAAACATCACGTTTGAAGTTGCGATAGGCATTTCCATTTGCAGTCGACCACCCTGTGGGCTTTTAGGATGACCGCGTTTAACATGTTTGAAAACGCGATTAATTCCTTCAACAATAATCCTCTTGCCACCTTCAACTATTTGAACAACTCGGTGAGGTGTGGGGGGACCGTTGCTTTTGTGATCTCCTGCAACGACCACAACCATATCATCTTTTTGTATTTTCATTGATCACACGACCTCATTTGCGAGACTGATAATTTTCATATATCGACGGCTTCTTAATTCCCTGGCAACTGCACCAAAAATTCTGGTTCCACGAGGGTTTCCGTCGGTGTCAATCAGAACAATAGCATTACTGTCGAATTTGACATAGCTACCATCTTCACGACGAATTGGATACTTTGTTCTAACAATAACTCCACGGCAAACAGTCCCGGTTTTAACAGGGCTTCCTGGAATTGCTTTCTGAACAGAGACGACAATTGTATCGCCAATTTCAGCAAAACGGCGTTTAGTTCCACCGAGAACTTTTATACATCGGACAAGTTTAGCGCCGGAGTTATCCGCAACATCCAATTTTGTCTGCATTTGAATCATATTGCCACCTGGCGTATTTCTGATTGATTTCCGATAGAAACCAAAACCTTATTATTTGTTGTCTAAAATTAAATAAATCGTTGGACTAAGTTGCAGCTTTAACAACTTTAACCAATTCCCATCTTTTGGTTTTTGAATGAGGTCGACTTTCAATAATTTCGACAACATCATTTTCGTTTGCTTCATTTTTTTCATCATGAGCATAACAGACTGTTTTACCGCGAACAATTTTCCCGTACCTGGGATGACGGTAACGTCGCTCAATTTCAACCCTGATTGACTTATCACCTTTGTCGCTCGTGACAGTACCTGTTAACAGTTTTTTCATTTGACTCTATACCTTGATTGTTATGATTCTGATTGACCTGCTGAAGCCAGTGTACGTTCTCGCTGAACTGTTTTAATTCGTGCGATTCGCTTACGAAGTTTTCGCAAACTGCTCGGAGCGTCCAGTTTCTCAGTTGAGGCCTGAAATCGAAGACGAAATAGTTCCTGTTGCGTTTCACGCAATTCATGAAGGAGCTGTTCGTCATTCATTTCCCGAATTTCATTTGTTTTTGTCATGATGATAGACCCCAGTGGTCAATGGGCATTACTAAATAGTTAATTATAAATGCTGTTTAAATTTGTGGTCGTCGTCCAACCATACGAACGTTGACAGGCAATTTGTAAGCAACACGAGCCAAACAGTCACGCGCAGCTTCTTCGGAAACTCCTGAAACTTCAAACATTACTGTTCCCGGTTTCACGACAGCAACCCAGTGGTCAGGCTCACCCTTACCTTTACCCATTCTTGTTTCGAGAGGTCGGGCTGTTACCGATTTTTGTGGAAAAATTCGGATATAAACCTTACCTTCACCACGAACGTACTGTGTTGCAGCAATCCTGCATGCTTCAATTGTGTTCGCACTAATGTGACCGGGATCCAAAGACTGAATACCGTACTCACCGAATACAACCGTGTTTCCACGACTTGCATTACCTTTTATGCGACCTCTTTGAATTTTGCGGTGCTTTACCCGCTTGGGCATTAGTGCCATCTTCGTCACCTTCTTTATTATATTCGCCGAGATCAATCCAAACTTTAACACCGATCACACCAAAAGTTGTGTGAGCTTTTGCAAATCCATAATCAATATGTCGTTGCAAAGTGGAAAGTGGAATTGAACCACGACTCGCTTTTTCTGTTCGAGACATCTCAGCTCCGCCAAGCCGTCCTGAAACCTGAATTTTAATTCCTAGAGCTCCAGCCTCCATCACCTGATCAAGAGACCGTTTAATTGTGCGTCTGAAACTTGATCGTTTCGTCAGCTGTTGTGCAATATCTTCTGCAACCAGTACCCCTGAACGATTTGCATTGTTGATTTCAACAATGTTCAGGTCCATATGCCGACCAGTCAAATCTTCCAGTTCTGCTTTCAGGCGATCCACTTCCTGACCTTTTCGTCCAATGATAATTCCCGGTCGAGCAGTATGAAGATGAACAACAACCTGATCCCGAGTTCTTTCAATGACGACTTTGGAAATGCCTGCAAACTGGTATTTCTTTTTAATAAAGCTTCGAATTTTATAGTCTTCAACTAAAAGTGAACCGAATTCCTTTTTAGTTGCATACCATCGGCTACGCCAAGGTTCGACGATTCCGATTCGAAAGCCAGTTGGGTTAACCTTTTGCCCCATAATTCGTTGCCTTTATTTGTTATCCTGAATTCAAACAGTTTTGAAATTAACGCTAGTTAATAATTTTTTATATCTTGTAATAATTATTGTACTTCTGGTGCATCAATCAAAACACTGACATGTGCTGAACGTCTTCGAATGGTATAAGCCATTCCCCGTGCTCTTGGTTGAATACGCTTGAACATGGGACCACCGTCAATTCGGATTTCCGAAATTTTCAGGGTAGCAACATTTCTAGCACCACGATCTTCACAGTTGGCAATAGCACTTTTCAAAACTTTTTCAAGAACTCTTGCACCACGATTTGGAAGATATTTAAGAGCATGCACTCCTTCTTCAGTTGTAAGACCTCGAATTAAATTTGCGAAAGGTCTTACTTTTGAAGCTGAGATACGAGCATATCGATGCTCAGCAGTAATTAACGCCATGATTAAATTCCAAACAATAAAATGTAATAATATCTATTTTATATTAGTCGAATTAAATATTTACCAGGTAAACAAAGGAGCCTCAAACTATCGGCCACCTTTACCACCATGCCCCCGGAACGTTCTGGTTGGAGCAAATTCTCCTAATTTATGGCCGACCATTTCTTCCGTAACGTAAACGGTAATATGTGCCCGACCATTATGAACCAAGAATGTATGCCCAATAAATTCAGGAGCAATCGTAGATCGACGAGCCCATGTTTTAATTGGGTTTTTACTTCCAGCAACATCCTGAGCGTCGATTTTTTTCATCAGTTTTTCATCGACGAAAGGACCTTTTTTCAGGGACCGTCCCATAAAGCTTTCCTTAATTTAACTTGTGTATTCTTTACTTGTAACTATCTGTAACAATGTATCTTTAAATCAGACTTTTAATTGACCATATCGACGTGACTTACGCCTTCTGATAATAGCTTTTGAAGAAGCCTTTTTCTTTTTTCTGGTACGACCACCTTTTGCCAGCACCCCGGTAGGAGAACAGGGATGTCGACCACCTGAGTTACGACCTTCACCACCACCCATCGGATGAGCACAAGGATTCATAACTGTTCCACGAACGGAAGGACGAATACCTTTCCATCGATTCCGGCCGGCTTTCCCAATAACAATACTGCTATGTTCTGAATTTCCAACAACACCAATTGTTGCTCTGCACGCACTTGGAAGCCGCCTCACTTCGCCGGAAGGCAATGTGATTTGTGCCCACTTCCCTTCACGAGCATTTAATACTGCATATGTTCCAGCTGACCTGCAAAGTTGAGCACCACGCCCAGGTCGCATTTCAATATTGTGAATTTCAGTTCCGAGTGGAACCTGGCTCATTTCCATGCAGTTACCAATATTAGGTTCTGCATTTTCGCCACTCATCACCTGATCACCAGCAGTCATCCCCTCTGGAGCAATGATATATCGCTTTTCGCCATCAACATAATGAAGAAGTGCAATACGCGCTGAACGATTAGGATCGTACTCAATAAATGCAACTTTTGCAGGAACACCATCTTTAATCCGCTTAAAATCGATCTGTCGATATAGACGCTTATGTCCACCACCACGATGACGACAGGTGATCTTGCCTTGGTTATTACGACCACCTTTTTTCTTGAACCGTGAAACCAATGACTTCTCAGGCCGCTTTTTACGGTCAGTGATTTCTTCGAAATCGCTAACAGTAGCGCCTCGTCGCCCTGGTGTAACTGGTTTATAGTATCTAATACCCATAACTCTATTATCCTGAAAATCAAGTTCAACTAACTTGGCCAAAAACCCTAGAAGAAGGAAATCCGATCTTCTTCATGCAGCTGAACAATCGCTTTTTTCCATGAATTAGTATACCCGTGACTCATTTTATGTCGTCTTGGTTTTCCGATTCGGTTTTGTGTTCGCACACTAACAACACGCACATCCCACAAATCCTGAACTGCTTTTTTAATATCAGTTTTAGTAGCCAGAAGATTTACTTCAAAAGTATACGCATTAAACTTTTCGGAAAGATGGGTCCCTTTTTCCGTTACCAAAGGTCGAAGAACAACCTGATACGGCTCCAACTGAACCCCACTTACTGTTTCAGATGTCATAACTTACTACCCTTCCGAATCGTTTGATTTATTACGAATGCTATCCAGAGCTGATTTTGTAATAATCAATTTTTTCTGGTGTAGCAGTTGGTATGAATTCAAATCCGATGCAGGCAACACCTGCAAGCCTTCAATATTCCTTGAAGACAACCAGATATTTTTATCGTGACCTTCGAGTGCAAGAAGACAACCTGTCTCGGAAACACCAAGTGACTTCAACACCTCTGACATTGTTTTCGTCTTTGGCTCTAAAACAGTCAAATCATCAAGCACAATTGCTTCATTATCCTGAAACTTACTAAGCAAGGCCATTCGCGTTGCCAGCTTGACAGCTTTTTTAGGAAGCCGATAACTCCAGTCGAGAGGAACCTTGCCAAATGTGTGACCACCACCTTTTCGGATGGGAGAACGAGATGAACCCGCACGGGCACGACCTGTTCCTTTCTGCCGAAAAAGCTTCGCGGTACTCCCTGAAACCATTCCACGAGATTTTGTCTTGACAGTTCCGACCCGCTTGTTGGATTCGTACATGACGACAACATCGTGAAGCAACTGCTTATTGATTCCTGGAGCAAGATCTGCAGGATCAAATTCGTATGATCCTACCTCTTTGCCAGACTGATTGTGAACTGGAACCGAAATCATGACTTGTTACCAAATAAAAACACCAGGTTAAAAAATCGCCTGGAAAATATGTTAAACCATCCGCTTGTATTACTTAAATCTCTGTTTTATTAATATTTATTCGTGTGACGAATAATAACCATCCCGCCGTTAGGACCTGGAATAGCCCCTCTCACAAGCAGAATATTATTCCCCTCATCAGCTTTAACAACTTTCAGATTCCTGACCGTTATCTGAACCCCTCCATACCGACCAGCCATTCGAGTTCCTTTAAAAACCCGTGCAGGATCAGCACTCATACCAATAGACCCACCATGACGATGAACCCTTTTAACACCATGAGTTGCTCGTTGCCCCTGAAAATTATGTCTTTTCATAACTCCCGCAAAACCACGACCTTTACTTGTACCAATAACATCAACACAAGACTGCTCAGCAAAAACAGCAACTGTTAAATCCTGACCAACTTCACAGGAATGCTCTTCACCCTCTGTCCGAAACTCACGAACATAAACAGGTGGCTCACAATCAGCTTTTGGAAGAAGCTCTTCACCAGCTTCCAACTTCTGCTTTTGAACCCGACCATTAATATTTGCAACACGTCCACGTTCACTGCGAGCGGCCAACCGACGTGGTTTTTTACCGAAGCCAATCTGAACTGCTTCGTAACCATCACGATCTTCTGTCTTCAACTGCAGAACCGGGCAAGGACCCGCTTCAATAACAGTGACTACTTCCAACTCTCCAGACTCAACGTAAACCTGAGTCATTCCAACTTTTCGGCCTAATAAACCAACAGGCATTATTCTTCACCTCACCTACCATCCAGGATTAAGTACGTAACCCAACAACAGAAGGCATTTTTATATTATAAAAGCAAACAGCTGAACTAAACAATTGCAACACCAAGCTATCAACCTGACATCAACATCCAGCTTCACTTCAGATAAGACATCTCACTACCAGCAACATTTTAGCTTGCTGCAGAAGAAGCCTTAAGTTTTATATCAACACCCGCAGGCACAGAGAGCTTGTTTAAAGCATCAATCGTTTTACCTGTCGGCTGAATAATATCTATCAATCGCTTATGTGTCCTAATCTCAAATTGTTCCCGAGACTTTTTATTAACATGCGGACTTTTTAAAACAGTATACCGTTCAATTCGAGTCGGCAAAGGAATAGGGCCATGAACTAAGGCACCTGTTTTCTTTGCTGTATCGACAATGTCCGCAGCTGCTTGGTCGAGGACCGAATGGTCATAAGCTTCCATCCGAATCCGAAAACGTTCCTGACTAGCGGTAGCCACCCAAACATCCCTTCACAATACGAGTTACGTTGATAGAAATTTCCCACAAACAATTGTGGAAAACGGGAAATACTAATTTTCCAGCCCTGCTTTGTCAAGCAACTGAAGCCCATATTCAGAAGAATGGTTTTGAATTTGACAAAACCATCTGATTCTCTTCAGGATGACCTTTAATATCGTCATCCTGAGTACAGACATTGGTTGAAAATTTAATCCAGAGGCTTAGTTTATCGTTTGAAACCAATTACACGAGCGTGAAAGGGTAGAAAAATTCAAATTTCGACTCTTCTCTGGCTATATCGTCCTTTAATACCCCAAAGACCCCTTACTCTTTTGTTATGGAACTGACCAAGCTTTGAATCATACAGAGTCAAGTATTACCTGAATATCCCTCTCAAACACCATGTCAATTGGCAGATTAGGTAGACAGGGTTAGCCAGAAGGATCAACATTACGGATTAATTCAATGATTCCGCTTGAAGTTTTCCTGCTTTACTTTCTCTGGATCTCTCTGCAATAATATATTGCATTTATTTTTCTGAATACATTTCAAGTTGAATCACCAGACTACCAGCTTAACAACCTGTCAATTTTTCTTAACAATCAATGATTTTAACTCTGAGCGATTTTAATTCTATAAAGGGTGACTATGTTCCGTCCCAAGCATTTTTGGCTCTTCCGCTTCTTAATTCTCACAACAGTGATCGAATGTCCCCTGTTTTATAATATTCGTTTTCTTCATGCAGCAGAGACCGTTGAATGGGCAGGACAAGGGGAATATCGTTTTCTGCTAGAAGTCCCTGCTCGTGATCTGGGTGATCGAGCTTCTGACAAAATGCCTGCCTCTGTTGAAGTCAATTTTGCAGAGCAGCTTCAAAAATTGAAAATTCCTTCCGGGGCAGATCTCTCCACGTTGCAGGTAATCCAGTATGACTCTTCAACGGGTCAACCTGTTTCAGGAAGCCAGTTTTCCCATGGCAAAGGAAAATTTGACTCTCCATTTCGGTGGTACGACTCTGCAATTCCTTATGAATTCCCCGAATTTGTTAATTCCATTGACCGAACCAAAGAAAAAATCATTCGAACACCTGTCTTACGTGGGGGCTATTTCTATAACGCAATCGGTGACTGGAAAGATGGCCGACTAGCCTGGATGCATACACAAACTGGCGATAAATCCTCATATTATGCAGTCTATTTCGACCTGCTGCCCAAAGGAAAGAAAGTGACCTCGGTTCCACCGCGCGCCTGGCTAGGTGATGGTTTACCCCGTTGTGCCGAAAAAGGAATTGATTCAATGGGGGCTGATCATTGTCGTATTGAACTGGATGATTGGAATGACGATGGATTGATTGACATGATTGTTGGCGAGCAATACGGGCATATTTTCTGGTGGCCAAATTGTGGAACAAAAACAGAACCGAAATATCCCTACATGAAATTTGTTCTTGATTCCGACAAGCAGCCTATGGATGTAGGGTGGTCTTCAACTCCGAAAGTTATCGATTGGGATGGAGATGGCGTGAAAGATTTGCTCGTTGGAGCGGAATGGAACCGAATTCTTTATTTTCGAAACGAAGGGACCAACGAAAATAGAAAACTCAAATACATTGGCCTGTTAAAAGCGGATGGTAAAACGCTTTTACTTCCTATTCGCCCATTGCTAAGAGGAAATGAAAAAATCTTCAAGCGAGATTACTACCCTGTTCTGGAAACAGTTGATTGGGATAACGATGGCGATATTGATCTTCTTGCAGGGGGTTACATTACCGGACGAATCTATTTTTATGAAAATTCGGGAAGGAAAAAAGAGGGCCAGCCCGAATTAATATTTCGTGGACCATTGGAATCCGATGGAAAGCGAATCAACGTTCAACACTGGTGCGCATCGCCAAATATCGCTGATTTTGATGGGGATGGTGACCTCGATATCATTTCGGGCAACATGCCTATGACTGCATTGGGAGGTGATGGTGATTCAAAAGGAACTCGATCTTTCCTTCGCTATTACCAGAACAATGGCAATCCAAAAACGCCACAACTGCATGAAATCCCCTTTCCGGGAAAAGGAAATTTTCCGCACTCGAATTTAGCAACATCGCGATCTTACGACTATGATAACGATGGCGATCTCGATCTGTATGTCAGCGCCCGTAGTGATCTTTACATGTTTGAAAACGCAGGAACTGTGAAATCACCACAGTTTCAAATGCATACAAAGCCATTGCCGAGTGCATGGGGGGCTGCACGAATTCCCGGTGATCAGTTTCTCGATTACAACAAAGATGGCCTGCCCGATTTATTTAAACGAAACAGTTACACGGTCCGGCTTAATACAGGAAAAGGAAATCCGTGGAGTTGGGGGCAATCAATCAGACTTCTCCCTAAAGAAAAGCATATTGCGCATGCATCAGGAATTGGTGACGACTGGTATTGGCCATTCCTTTATGACCTCGACCAGGATGGCAGGTTGGATATTCTGTTTGGCGATTGGTCCGGGAACGTCTGGTTCCACAAAAACTTGAAAAATGACCCCACGGACAAAACCGGTTATGCCTCTGTTTTTGACTGGAAAGGGAAGCATCTTCTCCTGAAAACCGGCAAGCCAATTAAAGTCGGGCCGATTAATAAGGATATCAATACAGATTTTGAAGCCCTTCAAGGGGCTCGAACTGTTCTGACGGTTGCGGATTTTGATTCAGACGGATTAAACGATCTGGTGATTGGCGACACATACGGAGACGTTAAATACTTCCGGAATTCAGGGACCGCAGATCAACCGGTGTTTGATCAACCGATAGAAATCGGAAACCTGAAAATCAGGTTGCTTGTGGATTCCAGTGATTGGAATGGTGATGGGCTGATGGATATTTTGCACTTTCATCCCAATCCAGACCCACAATTTTCTTGGGTGGCTCTGTCGAATGGAGATGGTACTTTTATCTTTCAAAAACCTTTTACCAGTGCCAACTTAGCCTATTTCTGGATTGATGGCACGGCCAATACCGTTGTTGTTGGAGATTGGAACGGAGATGGGAAAACGGACTTTCTCCGGCTTGCTGAAAATACCAACACTCTTTACTCCTGGGTGGCAATGTCCAACGG
>JAJRVU010000296.1 GCA_024277145.1 Planctomycetota bacterium | reverse complement strand
GCAAGGTTTTGGAATGATTCAAATAGGAACCTTGCAAATTTTACCGAGCAATCCTCATATGAAAACCCTGAAATCAAAGATTAAAAGAGATTTGTCAGGGACGACTATTTATGATGAAGGTGGAAAAAGAGGGCGCATTTGTCTGGTTGGTGAAAAAGCAAGCTGGGAAAAAGATGGGAAAAAAGTCCACAGCAAGCTGATAGACGAAGAAGGATTTAAAAAACTGTTTCATCTGGATGGTTGGAACGATGTTGTCATCATCGCAAAGGGAAATCACATCAGGCATTATATGAATGGAAAACTGATTCTTGATTTCACAGACAACGATCCTGATCTCGCGTTACTCAACGGCGTTCTTGCTCTGCAGTTACATGCAGGAAAACCAATGTGGGTGGAATATAAAAACCTTCGGTTTAAAAGTCTTCCGTAGGTTGCTTGTTTAACTTGGCAGTTCTACTCGTGTTGTTCCTACTGTGGTTGGGAATATTTGGGAGAACAAAGCGAATGGTGCGAAAAGAAACCACATTGGGTACTTAAGATACTTGTCAACAATCCAATGCTGAGGCCTGTTAACTTTTAATTCGTCGGGATGCAGTTGTTTTTTGAATGTTTTGACCGACTGATAGACTTTAGCCATTTCAGAAACAGAAGAAAAAGGAGTTAGAGTCAACTCATTTTCAGGGTGTTTGGGTAACAGATTGCGAAGATTTCGATGGAGTGAGATTGACTTCGAGAATAAAAGCAAGTAGCTCACTATCAGGAGGTAATTAATTCCAAATAATGCGACTGCCATTCCGAAGGTTCCCAATGCATAAGCTGCGGACGTTTGTGTTTGAGACCAAATTCTTTTGCCTTCATGCTGAATATGGGCATCTGATTTTAGAATCAGGATAAGCCGTTGAAAGTAGTCCCATCCCTCTTTTGAAAGATGAACTTTGTGGTCTGTCAGGTCATCGTAAAAATGCCACAGGCTATGGATGGCATAATTGACGGTAAGATCGTCGGTGTCATTAGTAATATCATCAAAGATTTCTTCGTCGAATTCAAAAGCCGTGATTTCTCCTGCGAGATACCGGTTGATTGCATCTATCAAGCGGTCACGGTTTTTTCGATCAACTTTCATACAGTCTCCTTAGCCATGTGAAAAGAGCATCCACTGCGAATGCCCTTTTGAATCACATGGTTTATTTTACGTGACATCAGCCGGTGTGGCTTAGCTATCTTTTTCGTATTCTTTCAGGTAGCCCATGAAGTTTCTGCGGTGTTCTTCTTCATCTGCAAGAGATTGAATACAGAGATCTTGGGTTACATAATCAACGCCATCACAAAGCTTGATCAGTTTATTGTACTGGGCACAGGCAGAATCTTCAGCAGCGATCACTCCTTTGATGATGGAAATGACATCTGTTGTGTCTGCTGGTGGTTGGAGTGCATCTTGGGATGCCTGGAAAGCTTTACTTCCGGGGACGGTTCCACCTAAAGTTTTAATTCTTCTGGCCATGTTCTGGGCGTGAAGTAATTCTTCCTGAATGTCTGCTGCAAGAGATTTCTTGATTTCTTCAGCTCGAACACCGTCAAGGTTGGTGGAATTGGCAATATAGCTCATGACCGTTTCCATCTCCATCCAGTAGGCAACGGTTAATTCTTTAATGATTTCAGCTTGGTTATTGTCGCTCATGATTTTCCTGTCAGTCTAAAATGTTTCAAAAATATTTTGTTGAGTTCATTATAGGATGTTGTTTTTAGCTGACAAGAGATTGAATCATAGAACAGGAAATTCTCTTTCAAATTATCGGACAGTTATGTCGTCTTATGGTTTAATTAATATTTGAATGTGAAAAAGAACAATTCATTTAAACACTGCAAGTTCTTATTCAAAAATGGGGGAATTGCTTCTGGTAGTGCTTGCTACTGACCATATGATAAGCAGATAATGCTAATCCCCTCGTTAAAGCTGTTAAACCCGTCTAACTGAATGACTTCGCATGATTCGTCTCGCCCTGAAAAATCCGTATCTTGTCGTTGTGACCGTCCTGATGGTTTTTATCATCGGCGTTGTGAGCATGTTAAGAATTCCTGCGGATTTGCTTCCGACTTATCGAACATCCGCAGCTCAGATTGTCTGTTTTTATCCCGGAATGCCACCGGAAGTGATGGAACGAGACATTATGAGCCGGCTGCAACGATGGACCGGTCAATCTGCTGGTATTGAACATCAGGAAGCAAAAGCAATGCAGGGGGTTTGCATTGTGAAAGACTTCTTCCATGAAGGAGTTTCCCAGGCAGATGTTATCAGCCAAGTCAGCAGTTACGCCATGAGTGACATGTTCTACCTTCCTCCGGGAACAATTCCTCCGATGGTCATGCCTTTTGACCCGACAGCTTCGGTTCCCCTTTGTCTGGTTTCCGTTTCGAATCCTGATATGGATGACAGTGAACTTTATGATATTGCTTACAAAAATTTGCGGAACAATTTGCAATCTATCAACGGTGTGATCGCGCCGGCTGTGAATGGTGGAAAACTTCGGCGAATTTTAGCTTATGTTGACCCGGAAAAATTACGTGCCCGGAACCTTTCGATTCTTGATGTTCATGAAGCATTACGAAAACAGAATGTCTTGATTCCTGCAGGAAGCGCCAAAATTCAAGGGCGAGAATTTTATATCTATACAAATGCAATTCCCGAAAAAGTGGAATTACTGAATAACGCACCGATTAAAATTGGCGAAGGAGGCGAGCCAATCCTTTTCAGTCATGTCGGTGAGGTGAGGGATAGCCATCAAATTCAATCAAACATTGTGCGTGTCAATAACAGGCCATTGGTTTACGTGCCTGTTTATCGACAGCCCGGTTCAAACACGATTGAAATTGTTGATCGTATCCACGGAAAGATGGCGGAGATTCTCAGCAAGCTGAAAGACGAACGGAAACTTCCCAATGGGGAAGATGATCCCAAGATGAAAAATCTGAAACTGGATGTTGTGATGGATCAATCTGTCAAAGTTCGTGAAAGTATTGATGCACTTTGGATTGCAGGGATTCTTGGTGCTCTCTTTTCCGGGTTGATTGTTTTTATCTTCCTTCGCAACTGGCGGGCAACTGCTATTATTACATTGGCCATTCCGATTTCCATCATGGTTTCGATGATTGGTCTATATTTCACCGGAAACACAATCAACGCAATGACATTGGGTGGATTGGCTTTAGCGGTTGGGATATTAATCGATCAAGCCATCGTTGTCATTGATAATGTTGAACGCCATATTAATGCAGGGGAAGGGTCTTTAGAATCTGCCTGGAAGGGGACTAAAGAAGTTGCAGTTCCATTATTTGTTTCAACAATAACTTTTGTGGTTGTCTTTTTTCCAGTCATGTTCCTTTCCGGATTAGCAAAATATCTGTTTGCACCTTTGGCCATGTCCGTATTATTTGCAGTGATTGCTTCTTATTTAATTGCGGTCTTTTTCATTCCGGTTGCTGCTTCAAAATTGATGAAAAGGAAAAAATTAGAAGGTGGCTCTTCTTCAGAAGAAAAAACAGGGCTCTCTTCCAGTTATAATCCTGATGATTTGAACTGGTTGGTAGGGGGTTATCGAAGATTGCTTTTGAAAACGCTGAAAGTACGCTGGATGGTTGTCACTTTTTCATTTTTGCTGTTTCTCGGTTCTCTGGTACTTATGTCAGGCACGGGGCATGAGTTATTTCCTCCTATTGATTCAGGTCAATTTACAATTTATATCCGGGCTAGGTCGGGAACAGAACTTCAAAGAACAGAACAGCTCGTTGCCAGAATTGAAAATATTATCGTTCGTGAACTGGGTGATCCTGCACCTGCAAATCCTTCGGGTGATTCTGTTTATCCAATCACAAAAGAAAAATATACTAATGGGGAAAATCGAACACTCACTGAAGAGGAAGTCAAAAAAGCACAAACTGCTTCCAGCTGTAACATGCTGATTTCCAATATTGGAGTCCTTCTCGATTGGCCTGCTGCATACTCTCCTAATAGTGGTCCGATGGATGCGTTTACGCTGGTTCAATTAACGGACAAACGAAAAGGAACCGTTTTTGAAATAGTGGAACGATTGCGAGAAATTCTGAATGATGACGAAGTGTTAAAGGCAGCAGGCGTTGATGTTGCATTTGATACAGGCGGAATGCTGACGGCTGCATTAAATATGGGTGAACCTTCGCCAATTCATTTACAAGTAACAGGCTACACATTAAGTACCGCACAGGAAATTGCGAGAGAATTAGTCAAAACAATTGAAAGTGTGGATGGGGCTGTCGATGTTCGCATCGCTCAACGGAACGACTATCCGATGATCAAGGTTGAAATTGACCGGGTGAAAGCATTAAGCCTGAATATTAATGTTGAAGATGTAATGAAAAGTCTGGTCAGTACCACAAACAGTTCCATTAACTTTGACCCTGCATTCTGGATTGATCCCAAAAATGGAAATCATTATTTTCTTGGAACTCAGTATTTTGAAGAGGATATCAATTCTCTCGATACACTAAAATCAATTCCGATCAAGAACCAAAAAGATGGAACACTTGTTTATCTGGAAGATGTAGCCACCTTCGATGCCAGTGCAACCGGTCCTGCGGTAATCAATCATCGAAATATTACCCGTGTGACGGATGTGTTTGCCAATGTGAGTTTGGGCTATGATCTGGGAACTGTTGTTTCCAATATTGAATCGAAATTGCAAGACCCTGGCCATAAATTACAACTGGTTCCTACGCCAGATAGTCGTTCTGCTGTTTCAGAATATCCGATGTGGTTCCAGAATTTGTTAACAAGTATTGGTATGAACAAACCTACGAAGTATAAAACCTCTGCTAAAGGGTTTTCGATTGATATTCAGGGTGAAATTCGAGCGATGCGGAACTCGTTTGTTGATTTCACTGTGGGGCTTATGCTGGCAACGATGCTTGTTTACCTTGTAATGGTTGCTCAGTTTCGATCGTTTCTTGATCCCTTTATTGTTCTGGTGACTGTTCCTCTTGGTTTTATCGGCGTTGCAGTAATCCTATATCTGACAGGAACCCGGCTTAACATTCAGTCCTTCATGGGAATCATCATGATGATTGGAATTGTTGTGGAATACACCATCGTGTTGCTGGATTTTGCAAATCATCGGCTTGAAGAAGGGGCTTCCATTCAGGAAGCCATTGTTGATGCAGCGGTTGTTCGTTTTCGTCCTATCTTGATGACTTCCCTGACAACCATTCTGGCTTTGACTCCTATGGCGTTTCCTTCTGTCTTCGGCGGGCTTTCAGGTGGAGAAGCAGATGTTCCTCTTGCTCGAACTATTGTTGGCGGTGTGATTGCAGCGACATTGCTCCCTAAGTTTGTTGTTCCCTGTTTGTTTGTCATGATGAAACGGAATGTCAAAAAGAAAGAGTTGGAGCCGGGCTGGGAATAAACTATCCAGCTCAAACCTGTTCAAAGCGCTTTGTAGATTATTAAACACCGGTAGATTATTAAACACCGGTAGATTATTAAACACCGGTAAAATATTAAACGTGATTTTAAAATCGACAACCTCAATCATTTGTGAACATAAAAATGAATTTCCAAAAAATAAAATATCTCATTCTCCTATCAGTTGTTTTGACACCCATTCTATCTGGTTGTGGCGGAGCAAAAGGGAAAATTGAGAAATCTGTTCCTCAGGATAAAAAAAGTCCGGATGAAAAGAAAGATGCTCCCATTTTAGTAGAAGTTGTAGAAGTGAAGGGAGTGAAATATACCAAAAAAATTGAACTTCCCGGCTCTTCGGTTTTAGGAATGGAGACATCCAAACTGTTATCACGCGTGGGTGGTTATGTTGAAGAGATCAAGAAAATTGATGGCAAAGAAATTGATATAGGATCTCTCGTCAAAAAAAATACCCCGCTGGCTTTAATTGCCATTCCTGAATTACAGGATGAACTAACTGAAAAACGGGCCAAAGTCGAGCAGGCAAAAAGTGCTGAAGGACAAGCGAATGCAGCAATCACTCAGGCAGAAGCTTTGATCAGGCAAAGAATCGCTGAAGTCACGCAGGCAGAGTCTCACAGATCAGAAAAAAAGGCATTGCTTAGTTTGCAGAATATCAAATTGAAACGGGTTCAAGGTCTCGTGGAGCAAGGCTCCATTGGAGAAGAGAATCTGGATGAAGCAAAATACGCCGTGAAGGCTGCGCAGTCTGCATTAGATAGTGTGACTGCGGATGAAAAAGCGGCGCAAGCAAATGTCTCTGCTGCTAAAGCAGGAAAAGAAAAAGCGATTGCAGATAAAGCTTCCGCAACTGCAAATTTTAAGGTAGCCACTGCCATTGCAAAGCGTGCAGAAACAATGGTTGGGTTTGCAACAGTCCGTGCTCCTTTTGATGGGATCATCACGAAACGATTTGTAGATCATGGTGCATTTGTTCGACCTGCAACAAGCAATTCCGGTGCAATGCCTCTGTTTGAAGTCTCACGAATTGACAAGGTTCGTGTTATGGTTTCTGTTCCTAATTCCAGGGCATCCAGCGTAAAGGTTGGACAGAAAATCGTCTTTCGTGATATTGAAGGTTTGCCCGGGGTGGCGGTGGATGGAACTGTTACACGAAGTTCTAATACGCTTGACACAAAAACCCGCATGATGCGAATTGATAT
>JAJRVU010000295.1 GCA_024277145.1 Planctomycetota bacterium | reverse complement strand
GTGTATCTTCGTGTTCTTCGTAGATCATCTGTATAAATTTTATTATCCACCAAGGGCCCGAAGGAACACGAAGAATTAAAAACCTTTGTGTATCTTCGTGTTCTTCGTGGATCATCTGATAAAGCGTTTCCACTCCAATCTGCCGTGGCTACCAAAGTTGATCAATAGACCAACACGCAAGCCGGTTGCTTTTAAATAATTGAGTATTTGGGCCTCCTCTTTTCCGGAGAGCTTCTCCAGAGCCTTAATCTCCACAATAATCTTATCATAACAAATGAAGTCGGCGATGTATTCCTTGTTTAAGCGCCTATCTTTATAGAAAATTTCCAAACATTTCTGTGAATGAAAAGAAATACTTCTTGACCCCAGTTCAATTTCCAGCGCTTCTTGATAAACCGCCTCCAAAAATCCCGGCCCTAATTCCTTATGAACCTCAATTGCCGCCCCAATAATCTCATAGACTTCTTCTTTATAAAGCAGTTCACTTTGCATCACATTTTCCTCTTTCAAAAAATCACAAAGAATTTGTTTTGATTGAATCACTTCGTGCTTCTTCGTGTGCCTTCGTGGATAAAATACTCCGACAAAATCACCTCCCTGGGATTGGGGGGGCTATAAGAATGAGGATGATGATACAAAAGCGACTCAGGAATATTTCTTCGCAAGATCGTCAAAACTTTCAAAGGATTGGCTTCTCGCTCCAATTCTTTTTTCAAGCGTTTGCTGGTATTCTTGGGAACAATCCCGTCTTCTAAGGTGCGTAGAATCGCTTTGAGGAAATCTTCATCATCTTCGGTAAATCCCTGGAACTGCTTGATGTCATTTGCCTTCAGGCGCATGATCACATATTTCTCATTGGAACGCCCGCCGCCGGTGGTTTTGTCGGGAATCTCTTCCGAAGTGAGTAAATCGAATTCTTTTTTATTCAAATCCAGCCATTGGTAATACTGTTGGGGAATGGTGCGCTTCTCAGTATCCGGCTCACATTTGAGTAAATCTGCTGCATCAAAAAAAGTCAGTTCATGTGAAGCCGCTCCAGCGGTGATGAAGAATTTCTTCAGTTTGCCTTTGCGGAAAAAGGTTAGCAAATGATCCTTCTTCAGAAGGTCTGTTTGGCATCCGGTTCGGGCTTTTTTGGGTAGTCGTTTGATTTTCTCGAACAACGACGGTTCATTATCGCGAATCTCTCGAATGAATTGCAAGAACTCCAGTTCAGAGCGTTCCTCTTCCTCGCCTTCATAGCTCTTTTTGTCCGATAACTTTTGGAAAAGCCTTTCTCCAAACAACTTATGAGTAGATACAATTTCTTCCTCGGTTAAATATTTGGCGTCTTCGCCGAGTGTATCATGGAATGCCTGAATCTTGGCAGTGATATTGGCTTCCAAATCCAGATGTACTTCCGATTGGGCGGTAGGAAAAAAGTTGAAAATATGTATTCTTTGATAAACGGTTCCCACCCGGTTTACCCGCCCGACCCGTTGCATCACTTTGGCGGGATTCCACGGCAGATCGTAATTGATCACTACATTGGAGCGGTGCAGGTTAATCCCCTCGGAAAGAATATCGGTGGTTATTAAAATCCGGATTTCATCGGTTTGCTGCTTATGGTTAGGGTCAAAATTCCGCTTGATGAGTTCCCTGGCAACGGGGACACTGATTTCGGAGTTCCGGAAAATCCCGCCCACGGAACAGTAGAACAATACTCTGTCCGGAAATTCTTCATTAAGATGCTTAAGAAGATATTCGCCGGTTTCTTTCGATTCGGTGAACAAAATTAGTTTGGAGCTCTTCAGAAGTCGGTTGTTTTTTAACTCGTGGATAAACTGATTGAGTTTCGGGTCGGAATCTAATGGCAGCCATAATGATTGAATGGTTTTCAAAACATGCCAATCTTTTTTTACCGCTTCGATGAATTCATCTCGAAATTCAGATGACTTGTATTTTTGAACCCTTTCTTCTTCCACCAGTTTCAGTAAAGCGTCTTCATTATCGGAATCCAGAAAATCATATACGTTCACCCGTTTGCTGATGTAAACGGTACCTTTATTAAACATCTCAATAAATTTCTCATGCGATTCGATGAAGCGGCGCAGGGTGTTCTTAAAGGCATAGAAGCTACTTTCCAATCGCTTAACTAAAATCCCTTTCATAAACCCGCCCACATTGATTTGCCCCTGCTTTTCAAACTCGGAAACCGGTCTTCTCATATACAACAGAGGTGTATAACGTGAATAATTGAATTGTTTTAAAAACTCTATGGTCTCATTAAAGATGCGCTCGGTTTGGTCATCAAAAATATAGACAATGCGATTGGGATCATCCAGCGCCGGAAAAGACAAGCCTTGTTTTTGGATGTCATCACTGAAAAACTTCATGATTTCGCTGCGGGTGCGGCGGATCATCACATACTTCAGCACTTTGTCGCGCATCTCTGCGGATACGGCTTTCACTTCTTCAATGTAACGCGGGTCATCTTTGTCATATTTTTCAAGGCGTTTTTTCAGCCTGTTGAAAAAGCGTACAAGATTGGGCACACCGGGTATGGTGCTCTTTTTGGGAACCTGAAACAGTTTTAACTGGCTATAAATATCTTCCATGGTATTATTCAGAGGTGTT
>JAJRVU010000294.1 GCA_024277145.1 Planctomycetota bacterium | reverse complement strand
GTGGGCGATGAAGGTGGTTTTGCACCTGATCTCAAAAATAGTCACGAAGCAATCGAAGTGATTCTGACCGCAATTGAAAAAGCGGGTTATGAAGCAGGAACACAAGTTAAAATTGCTCTCGACTGTGCCGCCTCAGAATTTTATGACTCTAAAACCAAGACATATACCCTTGAAGGAAATAAACTCGATTCCGATGGAATGATCGAACTCCTTGCTGACTGGGCTGATAAATATCCCATTTGCTCCATTGAAGATGGCCTTGATGAAGATGACTGGGATGGCTGGAACAAACTGACTACAGCCATCGGTTCCAAATGCCAGCTTGTTGGTGATGACCTTTTTGTAACCAATGTGAAACGTCTTCAGGATGGAATTGATCAGGGAGTTGCCAACAGCATTTTGATTAAAGTCAACCAGATTGGAACATTGACTGAAACAATCAATGCAGTCCAACTGGCTAATCGAAATGGTTACACTTCCGTGATGAGCCATCGTTCCGGTGAAACAGAAGACACCACCATTGCAGACCTCGCAGTCGCTTTGAACACGGGACAAATTAAAACAGGTTCTGCAAGTCGTACTGACCGAATCTGTAAGTACAACCAATTACTTCGAATTGAAGAACAACTCGGATTCGCAGGTTCCTTCGGCGGAACAATCTCCTGATTGATTTTCGTTTGACTGAGTTTGCAGAGAATCTATTGAAGAACCGGACTAGACAATGTCTAGAAATGATGTAGAACGTGGCGCACTGCATATGCAGTTGGGATAACACTTAAACCTTCTAATATCATTTTTAGAGACGTTCTAATGTCTTTTTTCTTCAACAGTGACAGGCTTCGAGTTGTTCCTGAATTATAAGAAGGAACAATTTCGTGTCAGTCAACCAGACAGATAAATTTGAAGCAGAACAGCGATGGTTCGCGCCATTGTTGTTCTGGCTTTGTCTGGTGGTTGCATCGGCTCTTTTTGGTTCCGTTTTTCTTGCTCCCAAGCTTCTAACCCGGATCAAACTCCGTCACGACTACCACAACAATCAGCTTGAACTGGTTGCAATGGAAAAACAGGTCCAGTACCTCAATCGAGTTTCAGAAGCTTTAAAAAACGACCCGCAATTCAGTGAAGAAATTGCCCGCATTGATTTTCATGCCTTGGAGCCAGATACCGAAAGGCTTCCGGTTAACAACTCACTTAACCCTGTGATGAATATCAATGTCCCGGTATCGGAAGCTGTTTCTGTTTCGCTTCCCTGGTATTTACCTATGCTTGAATCTTTTATTCAGCATCCGCATCTCAGGAATATTTTTCTCCTGCTTGCTGCCATGATTGCAATCTTTGCTTTTGCAATCCTTCCCCAACCGGAAGATCCCATCAAACAGAAAATTCCAGATTCTTCCGATGAAAAAGTTGCCAGCTGGATGAAACAGCGGTATCACAATGGTGACGAATAATAGAATCTTGTCCCATAAATCTCTCATTGCTCAAACCTTCTGACACGACAATAAAGGGTGGCCTAGCCAGTTAAACTGGCTAGGTCGCGATAGCGACAAGAAGATTCTCCATACGCGACCATCTCCTGTTACACACACCAATAATAAACAATCTGTCACGAAAAGGTGATGATGGATCTACCGCTTGACAATAATTGAACGGTGAAGGTAATTCTTCTTGTGCCTTTCGGCACCCAACCAAGCAAGTTGGTCGGGCCACCCGGTTTCCTCTGCCTTGAAAGGAGAATAATCCAAGCGACTATTTACCTGTCATGCAAAATAGGCATTTCAGATTAGACACTGCATATGGATTGAAAAAACCAGTTTTATTTGCTGGCGAGGTCCAGGCAGAGGAGCATTTCGTCGCAACGAAGATAAAGACGTTTGCGAGAAAGAACAGGGGCAGGCCAGGAAGGGTAATGAATCTGTTTATAAGTTGCCCGGGAGATTTCTTCGTATTTGCCTGAATTGATTTTCACCAAAGTGAGCAACCCTCTTTCACCAAAGACAATAAATTTGTCTTCGACTTTAATTTTGGAACCTCTTCCATAAAAGTAGACAGGTTTTCCCGTTTTACTGTGAGTTAATTTTCCGGTCGCACGGTCCTGTCGCACTTCACTGAGATTCCCTTCAAATCCGTTCGTTGTCCATTTGACTTCGCCGGTTTTTAAATCCAGGCAACGTAAATCACTCATATGTTCATGCCGACCAGAGAATCCATATATGTAACCATCAACATGAATTGGAGTTGACCAGTGTGCTTCCATGTTCCGTTTGTTTCGCCAGACAACGTCATAACCTTTTCCATCTTTGTTGATGTTCAACAGAGCAGAACCAACTTTGTAGGCAGAGGAAATGAAAATCTGGTTTCCAACAACAACAGGACCGGAAGCGTTTACGGATTCATGCGTTCTTGACCGGAACCAGTATTTGAAATTAATCTGGCCGGTTTCAGGATCAAGCGATACAAGCCCGTGCCTTAAGATGCAAAGAAGATGCCTTTTTCCATGAATTGTTGCAAGAGTAGGAGAAACATAGCTGACGATCATTTCTTCGCCAGTCCATTGGTATTTTCTTCCTCCGGGGTAATCAGTTTTGACACCATCCCAGACATCCCGTCCCCCACTTTCCCAGAGGGTTTTTCCGGTTTTTGCATCAAATGCAACAACACCTGAATTCGGTTGTCCTCCCACAAGAACAAACAGTTTTCCATTTTCCAGAATTGGTGTGCAGCCCACTCCAAAAAACCACTGTGGAATATCAAATTCTTTCTGGATATCTCTCATCCAGACTTTATCCCCTGTTTTTATATCGAGGCAATGAATTTTTCCTTCTGCTCCGAAGGTGTAGCAGAAGCCATTTCCAACGATGGGAGAACATCTGGGACCATTATTGTATCCATAAGGATCACGATATTGAGTTGAGTATTTATAACTCCATTGAGGTTTACCATTCGCAGGATGAATTGATTCAATAATTTCATCTCCACCATGACGATGAAAGAGAATTAATTGATTTCCAACAATAGCCGGTGAACTGTAACCGCTGCCTGTTTTCTTTTCCCAGAGAACGGGAGGGCCATCTTCGGGCCATTTTTCTGCAAAACCTTTTTCACCAGAAACGCCAGTATGATTGGGGCCAAGAAAGTAAGGCCAATCTTCCCCTTCGGGAAGTTCTTCCGGGATCACATTTTTAAGGGTGACAACATTCAGACTTGCACCAGCCTTCTGACTTTTATCAGAACTGGAAGAAGATTCCGCTTGGCTTTGATTTTGAGAAAGTTCATCCCGATCAGTCGAAGCAAGGAGCAATGCGTTTTCCGGAAGAGAGTTCATTAAAATTGGTGTGGAAAGAGCAGCCTGATCCGATTCTGATTCAGCACAACCAGACAGGATCATCATCAGTAAAAAAGTGATTTGTGTTGAATAATATTTTGAAAGAAATTCTGTCTTCATACGCTTGCCCGATATCACGCTTATTAGAAATTACTTTGCTTTCCCAACTTTTATTCTTCTGTCCCGATTCTGATCATTCTGTGTTGTGTTTATCTTCTGTTGCGGGAATCCGACAATTTTATCAGGTGAAAGGGCGAAAAACGAGTGAAGATATAAAAATATATCGATATGTGTTCAAAGATTCCAAGACAGAATATATCAATAATCATCATCTGTGACAGCACTGAAGCCTTCACCATGCAGTCTCCTTAAATGAGAGATTCATGGCAGAATTGAATTGATGCAAGTGATGGTATTATCTGGATTAAAGGAAATTATTCCTCTTCAGGATGATGTTTGGTGATAAAGAGATCATAGATGAATCCCCCTAGAACACCTCCTATAAGCGGACCTACAATGGGGACCCACCAGAATCCGTTTCCCGCAGTAAACACCTCTTTCCCCCAACCTGCCACAAAGGTGAATAACCTTGGGGATAAGTCACGAGCAGGATTAATTGCGTACCCGCTATTCAATCCAAAAGCCGATCCAATCATGACAACAGTACAACCTACAATTAACGGAGCCATGTTCGACATGGGGGCAGCATTTTTTTCATCACCCAATGCAAAGACCACTAATACAAGTAAAGCCGTTCCGACAATCTGGTCAATCAAACCACCCGGAAAAGGACTGATGTAAGGTTGTGGATAGGTTGCAAAAATTCCCGCTGTTGCATGGTCCATTGGCGGAACCAGTTTTGCACCATCATGAAAAGCCTGGATGGCATCGTAGTATGTCAGGTAAACCAGCGCTGCCCCTGCAAACGCTCCTGCAAATTGTGCAATCATATAGGGACAGACTTTAGACCATTCAAATCTTTTTCTGGCAGCCAATGCCAGAGTGACAGCCGGATTAATATGTGCACCGGAAATTCCTGCACAACAATAAACAGCTAAGGTCACTGCCAACCCCCACCCCAAAGCAATGGAAAGGTAGTCTCCGTTTGCTCCTCCACCTAAAGTCACCTGAGCATTCACGCCAAGCCCGAATACAATCAGAATAAAAGTTCGCAGAAATTCTGCAGCAGCTTCCCGTGCTGTTCCTTTAAGCATGATTGATCCTGATCTAAAAAAGGGGATGTGGATTAAAAAAAACGAAAGTTGAGCAGATAGACCCGATCCCTTGATTATTCCGAGATTTTCCGACACATTCAAGATTCACAAGGCAAATACAGGCAAAATTATTTTTACATCTAAAAACAAAAGAGCATTCTATTTTTTCAATCGAGGAAGCTGACGATGATTTTTGAGATAATAGATATGCCCATCTTCTGCACCCACAATTAAATCGCGAACTCCATCCTGATCGAAATCAATTGTTGCGGGACTGCTTGAATGGCCGGAAACTTTTCGGGAATTGAGAGGCCCCAGATTTTTCAGGATTACTTTTCCATCTTTCTCTCCCATATTTCTCAACAGATCAGAATTAATACTGTTTAACAACAGATCGTTTCTTCCATCTCCGTCCCAATCCATAATTGCAATTTCTCGTCGACCACTTTTTCCTGCACGCCGAGGGTTCAGTTGAATCGAGTTTCCTTTTTCATCAATAAAAATTCTTTTTCCTGGTAATAAAACCAGGTTCTCCCCGTTCAATTTTCGTTCAAAAAATGAAATGTATCCTTCTGCATCAAGAACAATTAAATCATTCATACCATCTTTATTCCAATCGAAAATGAGAGGCGTTGTTCTCCATTGTGTGACCAGATTTTTTCCTTCCGGGTTCCACCAGAACCAGTCTGGTTTGGGAGTTTTTCCTTCCCATTCCACGGTGATCGGTTGAGACTTTGCCAGTTTCGGTTTAGTTTTTGTTCCGATATTCTGGTACCAGACAATTTTCCCCCAGATGCTGTTGACGATCAAATCGGGAAGATCGTCGTGGTTCCAGTCACCCACGGAAAGGGTGGTGTATCCCCATTTTGCTTCGCATGGACCTTGAATGGATCCGTTGGGACCTGCCAATATTCGAAGAGTTTTGCCATTAGATTTTAAATTTTTGGGTGCAGCCCATTTCGGTAAACCGTTGACCATGCCGAGGTTTTCAAAAAAAGCAATGTAGCCAGCTGTGTTCCCGCAAATAATATCTTCATCGCCATCGCCATCCCAATCAAACCCAACCGGGGTAGCCAATGCGCCGCACTTCAACCAATCTGCTTCCTGTTGAAAATAACGCGGTGGCAGAAACTGAGGTTGAGAACCTGTTTTTCCACCGATGCATTCCAGAAAAGCAACGCGTCCATCTTCGTCACCCACGATCAAATCCATGTCACCATCTTTATCCCAATCGAATGCAACAGGTTGAATCATTTCGAGATCCATAGTTAATGCCTGGTCTTTGAACTTCAGGAACTCTCCTTTTTTATAAACAGGCTTTGACCTTGTTCCAACATTTTCAAAATATGTAAAGCGATCAAGAAATTCTCCACAAATTAAATCAAGATCCCCATCCTGATCCCAATCTGCAAAGGATGGAGAAGGGTTTCCAAACAGGTCAACCGGTTTTCCATCCGCTTGAATTTTGATCGGTTCTTCATATTCCGGCTTTTTATTTGTGCCTTTATTACGAATAAAATAGACATATCCATGTAAAGGACCATTCGTCCAAACCCCTTGATGGTTATAGGCATCGTCCCAGCCATACTGTTTCCAGTCACCGACACCAACAATCAAATCCTGCTTTCCATCCGCATCATAATCCAGATACCGCCACTGATTTGCGCGTGGCTTAATAGAAGGACCGAAGAATCGATGAGCAACGGACAAGTTCACCGGTGAGGACATCTGCTTGTTCAAAAAGTCTCGATATTCTCTTCCCGGAACTAATACATGCGGTTTGCCATTAACATAAGAAGATTGAATGTTGTGAAAACCGGGACCAATGCGAACCCCTTTTTTGAAGACAGGAAGTTTGACATCACCCGATGTGTTCTCAAAAAAGTAAGTTCCATTATAAGGTTTGTCCGGGCAGGAGACGATTAAATCATTGTCACCGTCGCCATCGTAATCCATAGGCATTGGCCAGGCCCACAACCCGACACCCAGGTCAACAACCAAGCCGGGGTTCTGGTATTTTAAAGGTTCCAATTGCTCCGCTGATACGAAACGATCCATGAATAAAAATGTCAGCAACAATAATAATTTCAATGAATAATGTTTTGATTTCATTTTCTGATTTCTATTTTAATTCAGCGTAAACAAGAATTTAATAATGTCTATTTGGGTTCTGGCCAGTTCAAATGTTTGTGCAGAAATTTAAATGTGCCGTTGGCGTTAATTCTGTGCGGGCCATTAAAATATTCAATTTCCGTTTTGTCACCAATTCCCATTTCATCGTAAAGCCTTCGGACTTTAGCGTATTCCGCTGCAACCATTTCATCAATTCCAACGCCATCCCTGTGACCTCTTTCCACCATGAATGGTCGAGGTGCCATCAGGTTGGCAAGCTCTGCATGGTTGGCAAGATGCCCCATGTTCCACATCCACATTTCATATTCACCGGTGAAAATGTAACCCATAGGCAGCCTGTTGGAACTCAGTTTTTTAATCCATTCATTATAGTTACCCGAACAAATTGATAAACAATATCGATCCAGAAACGGAGGAACATGGACAGCCGTTTTTCCGCCGTAGGAAAGTCCGTAAAATGCAATTCGTTTCTGATCCACAAACGAAAGCGAAGAAAGCCAGTCAAGTGTCTGTTCATGCTGACGGATAATTAAACCGAACATTGACCGTTTGAGTGGATTGGCCATTCTTTGAATGACTCGGAATTCATCTGCTCCACGATAAGGGTTTTGTGGTGAATAAACGATGAATCCTCTTTTTACCAATTCAGATGCAAATGCTTTATAATATTTGAAAGACTTTGGATCATACGTGATTGTGTCCATCGGAGTTCCTTCCAATCCATGCTGGCAGACAACCACTGGCCTTTTTTCTCCCGTTTTCAAATTCTTCGGAACAAGTAAAACCCCGGAAGCAATGACATCCTGGTAAACATCCAGAACCACTTCATAACCCCAGAATTCCGGTTCATCCATGATCAAACGAGTTCGCGGATTGAAAGGCAGACTCGCTTTCGGAAATTTTCCTATTAATTCCTGCCAAAGCATTTCCTTGTAGTCAGGAATCGTTTTTGTCCACGATTCCACGGAATGGGCATTCGCTTTTTTCCAGAGGTTTTTCCTGACTAATGCAGAACGTTCAATTAACTCTTGAGTATAAGTAACCATTTCATCAAACAATCGCTTTTCTCGTTTGACGGAATCAATTTTTGAATTCGCAGTCCACGTTGGAGCTTCACCATTAACCAGTTTCAGATCAGGAATCAGTTTTTTTAGGAAATGTTGAATTGCTTCTAATGATCCAGCAGGGTGATCTCCATCCCGACTACTAACAAGTTTGAGATTTTCTTCTGTGTCAAGCCTTTTGTAATAAACTTTTGCGCGATCAAATTCGGTACAGGTTTCCCCGAGTGAGTTTGTATAAATTTCACCGGGGGCAGCTCCTCCTCGTCGACCTTTTACTGCAGGGGGAACAGGTCCGGGAACTTCCGAAATCGCGTTAGCTTCAATGGTTAATTGACGAGGAGCGATTAACCCTGCGATTTCCGCGTCACCAAATTCTGCTAGTAATCCCCAGACATTTCGGTAGAGCGGTTCCTTCCAGACGTTTTCCCTTCGCGTGAAATACCCACAAATGTAGCTGGCGTCAATTCGCTGATCCATTGCAGCAGAGTAAAAAGCGAGAAGCCCACCTTCGCCGATACCCGCAACTGCAATAGGCAAATCCGTTTTCTCTTTTTGATTTCTTGATTCAAATAAACTGACTGCGGATTGAATTTTTTCAACTTCATAACCAATCACACTTCGCCCCATAACATAAGCCATCCGGTAGATGAATTCCCGATGGGGTTGATTGGTGTAAGCGACATCCGGGTGACCGGAAAATTCATGGCTTCGTGAAATAATGGCTGGGACGAGAACTTCACAACCGTTTTCTGCAAATCGTCTTGCCAGTTGTGCTTGTGGATCAATGCCTTCTGTTAAGCCTGCTATCATTTCCGGTGTGGAATTGGCATCAGGAATAACAATGATTCTTGCTTTCACTGGCTTGAGCGGTTTGAGGAACAGGCCTTCAGAAGATAGGTATTCCGTGACTTGCCAGCGGACCGAGTAGATTTCATACCCTTTACCGTGACCCACCAAAGCAGGCTGATCAATCGTTGAAACCAGTTCCAGAACTGTTGGCTCTATTCTTTGATCAACAGCTCCGACTCGTTTTTGAAATCGTTTTCGTTTTGCTTTAATTTTTTCCAGATAACGTTTTCTGCTTTCATTTTTTAACAATTCAGAAGGAACGGAATTTGGGACCAAATCGACATTGTTCAAAAGGAAAAGCGAATTTTCTTCCTGGTTATGATTGACCGATTGACTTCCTGGCTGCCAGAGTTTGTCTCGAAGAATCGAAGAGTTATTTAACGCTCGCAAAGTGAATCGCTGAATCCCCTGTACCATCACTTCATCAAGAGGTTTTTCTTCCTTTAATAACTGAGTACCGGGTAATGTTTTAAGTTCTTCACCATGAAGCGAAGCCGAAATATTCAGGAGTAATAAAAAGATTGTCAGTTTGATATGACGTTTAAGCATTTTTCATTCAGCCAAAAAACAGGAAGTAAATCATCAATGCGAATAAGGATATTTTGAATTAAAACAGTTCTGTAAAATATCGATACATCGGAAGAAGTTATAATATCTCACAGATTCCACGCTCAAACAATGGCATACTATAAATTGCAAAGAAATTCGTGTTTGAATTATAAAGAAATCTTGCGTTACAGTCACAAAATATGGACGATATGAAAATGAAGGTCATGAGATGCAGGCTGTGCCAAAACGTTACAATAAATCTGAAGGAGTAGAACAGTGCATTTATTCGAGAACAAAATTAAAGACGCTATCCTTAACCCTGACTTGGAAATTCGGGAAAGAGCAGTCAGTTTTTTGTCGATTCTTTTTCAAATGACACATCGATTATGCCTTTGATCATCAAGGCAATAGAAACGTTTGGCAGAGAGAATGCAATCACTCTGATGGGTCAGGGGACAGTACTGCCTCATACCGATGAGACTATCGACTGGATCGTTGATGAACTGAATAACGAAGAGAATGACCAATTTATTAATTATACCTTTAATCTTTCAAGAGCTTTATTCCATGCTGATGCCTCCATTCTATTGCCGAAAGAATCAGCTATTTTGAAATCTCTTTTTTTTCATCGAGATCTTCATTTTGCTTTCTCTGAACGTTTGAAGATGCATTCCTGGGATGAGGCAACTTGCTGGAAAGAACTGGAAGATTTTTGTGAAGAAAACAAGAGCATTAAACACATCAATGAAGTTAATCTGGGATATGCAAAATGGATTGTGGAGTCGCTCGCTCGTTTCGGCAAAGATTGCGAAGAAAAAGTTCTTTCCATTCTCGAAGAAAAAATCGAGGACCTTACCGATAACCCGATGATCTGGTTGGAGCCAATGATTGTAAGGCTAGCTGGAGAGTTGCGTCTTGAATCTACCATTGATTTACTCATTGACAAACTTATTGCAGAAGAAGACGATCTGCTGAATGTAGAATGTGCTACAGCGCTTTCAAAAATTGGCACGCCGTCCGTTATTGAAGCAATTGCCGATGTCTATCCTTATGCTCCCTCTCATTTTTGCCTTTTCGTTTGTGATCCACTTCAGCAAATCCATTCTGAACTCACCGTTAGAACATGCATTGACCTGTTACAACTAGAAGAAGAGGAAGAAGAAGGAGAGTCTGGTTCCCAGATTTTCATAGCGAGTGCGTTACTGGATCAATTTGCATTAGACGGAATAGAAGCTGTTCGGCAATTACTTTTGGATCAGGGCAGTGATTATGACACAGAGCACCGAAACTTGAGAGATAAATTAGTGCAGACTTGTGCCATTCTTGATGAACGATTTCCCGAATATGATGAATGGGAAACTGCCGGAAAGGCTGATAAAGAAGAATTTGAGAAACGGCTTGAAAAATGCGGAAACGATCCTGGAAAATTGATGAGGCTCGCTCTTGAAAAAATGACCGGAAAATCCACTGATGCATTCGAGGATGAATCCGTGACTTCTCATGAAGATGATTATTTTCTTGATCAGGAAGAGCATTCTCTGGAACCTCCTTCCCTGATTGAAAAAAGGCAGAAAGTTGGACGAAATGCCCCCTGTCCTTGTGGTAGCGGAAAAAAATTCAAGAAGTGCTGCATAAACATTTTGGGATAACCCCCCAAACAACTGAGTGTTGTGTCAAATTTATAAATTAGGGTTGGTGGTTTACGTAAATCACAACAGCGGTGTGCGTTGTAGTTCTCACGCACCCAAGTTCTTAGGTTTGAATAAGTCACTGAGGGTACTTTTTTCTGTAAAGCATTGTATTTGAATATACTCTTATGGGAAAACAGGAACGTGACTCAGAACAAGTCCCTGTTTCATTTTTCGAAGGTTGTTGTTTTGCGGAAGACATTCACAAGGTCTTCCTGCCAACGGCCTTTGATATCGCGAATACCGGTTTGTGCAGTAACCGTGTCACGGTAGCACCACATCCACCATCCGGCAAATCCGTATTCTTCAACTTTTTGCAGATTCCATTTCAATGATTGGGCGTTGCTCATGCCAGCCTTGTCAATGATAGAATCATTCAAATCATGACCGCGAATTTTGAAATCGGTCGAAATGATTTTATGACAACTCTTCTTACCTATGATGTTCACGATTGCTTCGAGATACCGGAACTCATCGGTTGCAGGATCTGATTTGGTATAGGTTGAAATCAGCCAGTAATCCGGAGGCATTTTCAAATCATCAACGAGCCACCCTTTCAGATTAGAAACAGCACCAAGTCGATCTTCAGGACGACGTTTGAGCCAAGTGGGATCGTTAGAAAAAATCGGTAGGAGAATCGGAGCTCCTTTGGGGCGCACCCCAGCAGCCCGAAATACAGGCCAGGCATTCTTCACGAACAATTCCGTATATCGCTTAATATCAGGTCTCGCTGGTGTGTCCCAGAGAACAGGTTCAGCCCCGCCAAACTGGTAGTTCCCAAACATGCACCAAAGCGCAATAACTTCCTTCTCCTGAATTTTGCTTTCAACAAATTCAATAATCTGTTTGTACCAAATTCGTGACTCCGTCCAGGGCGTGTCGTCAGGTTCGGGCCACCACGGACTTTGAGCAATGTGATTGGATCTGTCCACAGAAAAAGGAATCCACATATTGGTAGCCAGGTCAATCTCCACCTGAATCCCCAGTTTGTGACATTGATCCAAAAAGGCGACAATGTTTCCCATCATGGTCATGTCAGCCCAGTCCGTGATCGATTCAGATTGATCCGAAGGCGGGACTTTGGGTTTAGCCAGCGTATGTGGAATCAGGATCTGGATATCGATGAGATTGATACCAGTCTTTGCGACCAATTCCCGCAGTTCTTTATCAACTATGGTTTTATGGATATGGTAATTTGGTAGCCACGAAGAAGAGTGTTCTTTTCGCTCCAACTGGGGATTAAAAAAGACCCCATGGAACCTTTCCCCGCCCGAAGCAAATGGGCCAAGAACAACTAAAATGAATATCGTCAAAGGGATGTATGCAAGACGAGATATTGTAGTCATTTCTCTCCCCCGGTATTCCAGATGTGCTCTACCTTCGCATTCATATCAAATTCATCATCCAAAATTAACACAACATCAATGACTTTCGGTATCAGTTTCCCCGAAGAGAAGAATATCATCGAACGTTCCTGTGTCATCAAAAGAGCCGATTCCAACACTCCCCCATAGGAAATTCTTATCCGTTGCAGTCATGATCGGGGTTTTCATGTCGTCAAAAAAGACGTTAATTGATCCTGATTTCACATCACGAACAACTCTTGCATGATGCCAGTTGTCGTCCCAGTTTGTTCCGGGAGTCGTTTTTTTTGAAATTCGTTTTCGGTCTGATCCGTTTACGATGAAAATATTGTTGGCATGATCATCCATTTTCTTCCCGAGGTGCACATAATATAAATGCCCTTCATCCTGTTTTCCAAAAAAGAGGCAAAGGTCACGGTGTCCGTAATCGGGATGTGTGGATTGAAGCTGGACATCCAGAATAAAATTAGTAACAGAAACATTTTTTAAAATGGATTGATTGTAGGGTGTTCGAAAGGGCGGGTTAAAATTACTTCGTTTTTTAGTCAGGGTGTAAGCTTTGTTTTTTCCCTGTTTAACAATTCGCCAGGCTGTTTTATCTGTTGGTTTCCAGTGGTCTGTTTTTCCTGATTCAAAGTTCTCTGAAAAAATCAGGGGAAGTCCGTTTAATGTGCGAGTGGGATATTCTTCCGGCTCTTTAGCAGAAATCGCATGCAGGGAAATCATGGAAGTAAAAATTAAAATTAAAAGTAGGGATGAATGTCGAATCATGGTGAATCGCTCCTGAGTTTTTTCCGTGAGTGGATTGTGAGTCAATCATTTGCAATAGTGCAGTTTACTTTTTAGTGTAGTCGATCTGGCTCGTGGGAGTACGGTTTTTATGGATTTAAACGCGTCCTTCACGGCCACACTAAAGCGTAATACGCTTTAGTGCAGGTTGCACTTAACTGTAGTATCGCTGGAGAGCATGGAAATATTATTTCAAGACTCTTATCCGCTACAAGTAAATGAAACTCGCTCTAAATATAAATCTATTGGAACTTCTCAGGCAAGCATGAGCAAGCAACAATTGTTCAGGCAGGGAATCTAAGTGCAAAAAAAAGGATGTAGATGATAGAATTATTCTTTAATAACAGGTTTCATTCCTTGAGCCTTAGGTTCTGAAATTGAAATTATAAAAGATTCATTCCGGTTGGTACGATGTATCAAGCATCATTTCCTGTGCGCCGACTTCACGCCTCCATGCCTTTAGCTTATTAAGCAGTCGTGCAGCGGTGAAATGAGCCACGCCTGAAAGATTGGTCTGTTCGGAAGGATCCTGTGAGAGGTCATAAAGCTCGCAGCAATAGGCGGGTGTCGAAGTTTCGGGATTGATACTGATTTCAAAATTCTCGATCAGCTTGTACTTTCCTTCTCGAATGGCAGCTGCTGGAAAACGGCCCAATGAATGGTAATGAGGAAAATGCCAGTAAAGAGCATCCCGTTTAATCTTCCCTTTTCCGTCTAACAATGGAATTAAATTAACGCCGTCAAATTTTTGATCTTTCATCGGAACATTAGCTGCAGCTAACAGCGTTGGAAAAAAATCGATACTGGAAACCGGAACATCTGATTGGCTTCCTGCAGGAACAACTCCCGGCCAGCGAACGATCATGGGAACATGAATTCCTCCTTCGAGCAATTGTGCTTTCCCGCCGCGCAAAGGCTTCACGGAATCTGATCCCCACATGCAACCATTGTCACTGAAATAAATCACAATGGTCTTTTCTGATATATGCAGATCATCCAATGTTTTTAAAAGTCGGCCAACATGTTTGTCCAGAGTTTCGACCATGGCTCCGACAACCGGTTTTTGATATGGAAGTTCTGATCCTTTTTTACCCTGATATTTTTGAATCAGATTCTTACTTTCCATAAGCGGACTATGGATCGAATGATGGGCAACATAACAGAAGAAAGGTTTTTCTGAATTCTTCCGGATAAATTGAATTGCTCGATCCGTAATCTGCTTGACGTGATGTGTATCGTTGTCTGGATCATCGGTTTTCTTTGGCTTGACTGTCGTTAAGACATCATGAAATCCCTGGGAGGCGGGGTCACCTTTTCGCCCTGCTTTGTAATACTTGTCTTTGTTGAGATGCCATTTTCCAAAATGTCCCGAAACATATCCTGCTTTGGCTAAAGCTTCTGGAATTGTGATTGCAGAAAGGGGAAGGGATTTTTGCCATTGGGGAGTTTTGAGTTTTTTCTTCGGTGCTTGTCCCGGGATGTAGTCGGTGATATGTAACCTTGCAGGATATTGTCCCGTCATGATACTGGCTCGCGTGGGAGAACAAACCGGACAGGCTGCATAGGCTGAGAGGAATTTCATTCCCGTATTTGCCAGGCTATCAATATGGGGTGTTTCGTAAAAAGAGTTCCCGTAGCAGCCAACTTCATGAAGCCCCTGATCATCAGCCAGGATAAACACAATATTCGGAGACTGTTTCTCCTTTGCTTGAATTCCAGATGTATCAACAAAGAGAGCTAAAATTAGTGAGTAAAGAATAATTTGTTTTCCAAATAGAAAACAAATGTCCAGAATATACATTTTTCGTTTCGAGGCCATTCTTCTTTTCACTTTCTATCATCTGGTTATTCTGTCAGAATCAATGAGCGTAATCTTGATAAAAAAATCGCTTGCCTGATATTGTAACCCACCATTTTCCCCTCCAGCAAATTCAAAGAGAAAGCCGATGATAAAACAATATATTTTCCCAGCGTTTTCTTACGTCCTGTTGATAATCTGCTTCTCCCATTTTTCGGTACACACCTGCTTTGGAGTTGATAGACCGAATTACGCTCCCAATTATTCCTTTGAAAACGAAACAAAGGAATCTTTCAGTTGGATACCTCTTGGTGTTATTCCAGGAGACGGTCCTGCGGGAATTAAAATTACTGACAAACAGAAAAGAACAGGTAGCTACTCACTGAAGGTCACTCCTGATCCATATTCCACGATTCAGGGAACACTTCAACTTCCAGACCATAACGGAGGAGAAACAACCAAGAAAAATGTCATGGGTAAAGGAATTAAGGGAGTTCGTACTTTTGGATTGCGTCTTGATCACGATGTTGAATCGGTCTCTGCATCTCTCTGGATTAAAAAAGGAAAAAACCAATCTATCCAGTTCTCTCTGCTATGGACAAATCGAGATCACAGGAGAGCAGCTAACCCGGTTAGGCTGGACACTTCAAAAAACTCCAAGGAACAGGTTAAAGGCTGGTCTCTTTATAGCCTCAATGTGAAATGCCCGGAAAACGCACATCATCTCCAACTACAAGTTAAAACAGACTCTCCTGAAATCTTTTACGTCGATGATGTCCAATTAGATATTATTCGGAAACCGCATTGTGATCTCCTGGTGAATCAAGTTGGGTACCAACCCAAATCTGCTTCAAACTTTGCAGTTCTTCAATCGACAAGACTTCTCAAAACAATTTTTACTGCTGAACTTGTTCATTTAAAAACCGGACAGAAAACAAAGTTAAAACCGTGGACCAACCTCGGTTACCTCAAAGCTTGGGATTTATATCATTGGAAAGTCGATTTATCAGATATAGTATCAGAGTGGAAGTACAAAATTGTTTGCAAAACCGATTTGGGAACAGTGGAATCCCCGCCAATCCAAATTGGGAATGACTTGATTGTGAAAAGGACTGCAGAGCTTTCAATCAAGTTTTTTTACTATCAGCGGTGCGGAATGGAAATTCCGGGTTTCCATAAAGCCTGCCATCTTGACGATGCAAAAATGCCAGATGGTTCACATCGAGATCTCTCCGGAGGTTGGCATGATGCAGGCGATTACAACAAATACAATGGATACACTCCTGAGTCCATGTTTGCCCTTGCCTGGGCTTATCACCAAAAACCTGACTTGTACAAACGATGGGATCGGGATAAGGACGGCTTGCCCGACATATTGGACGAGTCTGCATGGGGAGCGAAGTTTCTGGAAAAATGTTTTGATAAAAAAAACCTGCAGATGGTTAACTCAATTTTCAGCGGATACGGATATTGGGGACCTCCGGATGAAGAAACGGATCAAAAAAAAGCCAATGGTGATGAACGTCCCGTAAAACCCGGGCAGGGAAGCCCTGTGTGGTGCATTTCAGGCTTTGCTTACCTGGGACATTACCTGAAACAATCTGGGGTTCCGAAACATGTTCGACAGGGGGGGAAATGGATTCTTCTTGCTCGTCGACTTTTTGAAAAATATGGCGGGGGGATTGAACAGATTCTTCCTCTTTATGTTGCAACAAGAGAGAAATCTTACCTGAAAAAAATGGAAAACCGTGTTCAAGAATTGCTGAAGGCACAAAAGAATCAATCAACAGGAGGATTTCGTGAACTTGCCATCTATGCCCTTTTCTTCCCAGAAAACCAATGGAAACAACAGATCGAAGCCTCTGCAAAACGACGAGTTCAAGAACTCAGGCAAAAATGTGATTCACGATTTCAAATTGTTATGACTCATGATTTAACAGGAAAGCCTTCTTATTTTCGTGGTTACCAAAAAGCAAGTGACTGGTATGTAGGAGAAACGCAATACCGATTAGATAATGCCATTGACGGTCTTCTCGCATCGCATTTGGGAGAACCGGAAGGAAAAACAATTGCGGAGAATCAGATTCACTGGTTGCTTGGCAGAAATCCGCTTGGAGTTTCCATGATTGAAGGAACGGGAACCTATCCAGTTCCATATTACCACCACCGTTACAATGCCATCCCGGGAAACCCAAGAGGAGCTGTTCCGGGAGCACTCATCAACGGACTCATTCGCGCGTGGCCGGAACATGATCGCCCCTGGCTGGATATGAGGAAAGCTGATATTCCGTGTTATCATTCCAACGAACCATGGCT
>JAJRVU010000293.1 GCA_024277145.1 Planctomycetota bacterium | reverse complement strand
TGCAAAATATTTCTACCGAAATTTAGACCGCCGAATCAATCGTCTCGCCTGGCACTATCCGACACGCGGGCAACTGGAAACATATTTTTCAATGTTGTACCCGGATAGTGCCGAAAGCAAAAACCAGAGGTCGGCAAATATACGAAAAGAACTTTTCCATCTTTTCGAACATGGACGCGGGCAAAATATCCCGGAAACAAAACTGACCACCTGGGCGGCTTTCAACGCAGTCACCGAATTTGTCGATCATCATCGATCCACAAGAGGTCGAACGGATCAGGAAAAAGCAAGCCGGCGATTAGAATCAGCCTGGTTCGGAAGCGGAGCCAAACTAAAAGCAGACGCCTGGACAATGGCGGTAGAAATGGCGGGGTAGTATTACCGGAAACCGACCATTGGCAATCCAACTTCGGTACAATGCTCTGAAAGGATTCAGGCATTTGTACCGGAGTTGTTTTTACGTTTGAAGAACAATCGAATTTACGGGACGTCATTCCAATATCGACATCCTGACATACCGAAAGTTGAAAAAGTCACTTTCGTTCAATCAACTTCTCGATGCGTATTTTATTCAAGTTGTCTTTTTGCTTGATTTTTTCAAGGGCCTTTAGAAAAGTTTCGATTACCTTTTGATCATCTCCGCAATTTTTACTAAACCGATCTAAAAATGTAGCCACTAAATGAATAACTTTCACTGACGTCTCCGTCGTCATCCAATCGAAATAATCATCCTCGGAGAATCTACGGAAATACGCAAGATCGCTTAGATTCCAAACGCTACTGCCGGCTACCTTCTCGAACAATTCTGTCATGGAATAATCAGGAGCTTTCTGATATATCTTCTCTCTGAGTATTTCAAGCACGTCTGGATGTTTTTGGAGCTGATACTCCAAATGTGAATCCAGTGATTCGAAAGGATCAAGTTTTTCCACATATTGGTCAATGGATTTTTCAAGAAGCTCATCAAGTCCCTGATATTTATCATCAATTGTGCGAATAAAAGTAATAGATTGAACGATATCAGCTAGCCACAAATTATCAAGGTTCTCTCTTGTGAACTCAAATAAGGTCTTGGTGAAGTCTTCCTGTGATGTTACGAAGTTTAAATTGTATCTTCCCCATATTTCTTGAAGCTCTGCATTAACATCTTTTAACCGCCTTTGTTCATTTTCATGTGCAAGGAACATCTTTTCTGCATCGAGATCTACAAAACCGTTGACAAGGTAATCAACGATCAGGCGGTCTTCTTTATTAGGCAAATACTGCAGTTGCTCAATTACGCTAAAACGCTCTTTGTCCCTTTCATCATTATTTTCTCCATTTTCAGAATTGGGTAGCAAAGCAGCCATGTAATTCCAATCGAGAGCCTCATGAATCTCAAAATCTCTACTGTAAGCATGGTAAAGAATTGCGAGAATCACGGCACTTTTTTCAAACGAATGGTGGAGGTTAGAATATTCCTTCACTGTTTCTTTGAAATAATTAAGGGTCCATTGGACTCTTTTCATGATGCGGATGTTATTCAATCCAAGTATCTCGAAAACAATACGGACTGTGTAAGGGGCTCCATCTTTCCATACGATGGAGAGATTCTGTTCTATCGAAGGCTGATAGGTAAATTCCAGGTCAACAACTTTTTCACGATACTCATTGAGTTGCTTTGATGCCTCCTCCTCCAAATTCTGATCATTATAAATGAGAAGTATTTTACACCCTTTTTCCTCCGTGAGAGTGGTAATATACCCTAAAATGGAAGAGACAGTCAAAGAGTCCTCTTTTCGTTCTAAATCATCAATGCAGATTAAAAAATTCTCAACAAATTTACTTTCTGCAATGTCAGCAATTAGAGCAGTGGATACATATTTTGATAGTTTTAATGATTGAGCTGCGGTACTCAATCCTTTCATCGTTTTACTGAAGAGTTCATTATTTGTTTTGTTCATCGTTTAAAAGTTTGCAAATACTTGTTTCTTGAGTTCTGCAAGATCATGTATTCCAAATAACGAGACGTACGAGTATGCCTTAAAAGTCTTTGCTTGCTTTTTGTGATTTTTAAGGAAGTCTCGCCAATAAAAAGTCTTGCCAATTCCCCACTTTCCTTTGAGCGTTGCAACTTTCCGATCCTTGTCCTTTAGAAATTCGACAAGGGAATTCGTAATTGGGGAATTATCATTCATTCTATCAACCCAGTCATGGCCTTGTGGTCACTTGAGAAATACTTATCACAATATGATAAGCGTATTGTCTCGAGAGTGTTAGTCAAACGTATCAACACAACAACCCGGGTATTCAGTTCAGTGAAATTTAATTCTGAACGAAGGGAATACCAAAATGCTTAAAGTGAATGTGGGGCTGAGTCGGAAAGTTTCCAGGGATTATAACAGCACGGGATTCAGCGTGAATCTGGAAGGGGAAGTTTGTGTGCCGTTGGATGATCCGGAAATGGTTGTGGAGAAGATTAAAGAACTTTATGATCTGGCTGAAGAATCTTTGCATCAGCAGGTGGCTCGCTATGAAGAAGAATCTGCTGTAGCCAGTCGGGATGCTGCACCGCCAAACAGACCTGCTCCTGCTCCGCAGCGTTCTTTTGGGAATGGTCGAACAGGTCGAAATGTTCCTCGAACTTCATCCTCTGGAAATGGTGCTGCTCGTAGCGGAAATCGGGGAGAATTTTCCGCAGCGACCAATAAGCAGATTCAGTATCTGCTGACGCTTGGGAAACGGCAAGGGCTGACAACGCCGCAATTGGAACCACGAGTAGGGCAAATTGTCGGGCGAGAAGTCGGTTTGTATGACCTGACTAAAGAAGAAGCGGGCATCGTGCT
>JAJRVU010000292.1 GCA_024277145.1 Planctomycetota bacterium | reverse complement strand
TCGGATTGGATCATAAAAAACTGACATACCGATTCGGAGGGAGAGATTTCCGTTTAACCGATGTCCATGGCAATATCATTAAAGAAATTCTTGCCTAATATTTACCAGAAAACTTGGTTCGACTTATAGGCTCTGTAGTTTCTTTGCGATCAGTTTAGTAAACTTTTCGGCGCCAGTCTTGTTGATATGATCACAATCGAAAAAATCTGAATCCTCAGAAAAAGCATTGCTGTAATCCAGGACAACAACCCCTTCTTTAGTGAACTTTAGTTTTAAGCGATCATACTCGTCTTTGATATTTTCAGGAACTCTGTTTAAATACTCTTTATATAGCGGTGTCGTTACAAGAATTAACTTCACATGTTTTTCTTCACAGAGATTTTTAATCCGATTCAAATATTCCAGATAAACAGACGAAAGCCCAATATTCTTTTTACCAGTTTTTTCTTTGCCAGAGTTTTTTTCACCCAGGTTCTTCTTGATGAAAAAATGTTTTTCGATCCTTGATTCATAGTTGGAAACATCACTTTTCGTTTTAGCTAGATATGCTCCCACATATCCTGTGTGACTTTTATAAGGATAGACACACATTTTCCTGACCAAAATTTTGTAGTATGTCGCCTTGTCAATTCCCACGTTTTTCAAATCATCCAATTCTTGAATAGGATAGATTCTTCCAAATATGTCTCCTGCGGAATTGGGGTTAATAAGTAACCGATCGGTACATGCAGAAATATTATGGTATGAAAACCCTAACAAAACAGTGTCGATATTTTTATTAATCCCAAGAAGTTTTTTCACTTTCCAATACGAAATATAATATGGCTCAGCAGGTTGGCTAATATTTTTTGAAAACTCGAGAAATTGGGGGTTAATGGCCAACTGTAAATGGGAATCTCCTATAGCTAATATTTTGCAATCATCCCATTTCAAGGCAGGATTCTCTGAATTCATATAGTGCAAGTTGACCAAAAATACCCCCCCCATGTAAACAGAGAGAATAATGCCAAACAGAGATACCCTTTTTATAAATTTTTTCATTCAGGAACCTAAAACTGAAAGTAAATGAATTGCTGCTGAACGCCACCAAGCAAGATAATGGTAAAAATCACTCCATAGTATAATCCCCATCGCAACGGTTGTGGAATGTGCAAATCATCAATTTGAAGTACATGCTCTTTGTCTCGTTGCAGCCATTCTGCTATTAGAAATATTAAAACTATCAACAATAATTTTTTGGGAATGACAGCAGGCGCGGAAAAAAGAGACACTGATACCATCCCAGAAAGATAACTAATTGCATGACTGACTGTTTCTGCCCTGAAAAAGACCCATGCAATCAATGTTAAAATAAATGTGCTTCCAATTTGAAAGAATTCCTTGACAGTTGGTAAGATTTTTCCTTGAGCAACGGTATCTGTATTGATTCGATTTTTACTCAATAACATCAACGGGAGAAAATAAAGTGCATTCAACGCTCCCCATATGATGAAAGTCCAGTTTGCACCGTGCCAGAATCCGCTTACGATAAAAATCACAAATATGTTCCTGATATTCATCCATTTCCCGCCACGACTTCCCCCTAAAGGGATGTAGACATAATCCCTGAACCAGGTGGAAAGAGAAATATGCCAACGCCGCCAGAACTCTGCAATATCTCGTGAAAAATATGGAAATGCAAAATTTTTCATCAGGTTGAATCCGAACAATCGAGAAGTCCCTATAGCAATATCAGAATAACCTGAGAAATCTCCATAAATCTGGAAAGCGAAAAAGAAGACTCCTAACAACAATGTGCTTCCCGGGTAATCCTGATAGTTAGTAAAAATATCAGTTGCATAATAAGCACAATTATCAGCAATCACCATTTTCTTGAATAAACCCCAAAGGATTTGCCTCATGCCATCGACAGCTTTATCGTATTCAAATTTTCTTTCAATATAGAATTGGGGTAATAGATTTGTTGCTCGTTCAATAGGACCTGCAACCAATTGTGGGAAAAAACTGACAAATGCAAAAAATGCGACGACATCCTTTGTCGGTTCCAGTTTCCGTCGATAGACATCAATGGAATAGCTGAGAGTTTGGAATGTATAAAAGCTGATTCCAACAGGAAGAACAATATTCAACCCCTGCACATTGATTGACTGCCCAAAAAAGCTGAACGCTTCGACAAAATTATCCAGAAAAAAATTACAGTATTTGAAGAAGCCGAGAAAACCGAGATTTACAAGAATGCTGATAAGAAGAAGGATTTTTCTTTTCCGACTATCATCTGTTTTTGATAATCCAATTCCTACAAAATAATCAACGAAAGAACTGAATGCGATCAATGACAGAAAAGTCCAATCCCACCAGCCATAAAAAATATAGCTTGCAACAACCAATAATGCATTTTGCAGCTTAAGATTATGGTTTGTTACAAACCAATAAAGAAAAAAGACTACTGGCAGGAATATGGCAAAATCAATGGAGTTAAATAACATGGATGAATATACGGTCTTTCTTGAACTTCTCAGTTCCCGCGCTATTACTTTCTAATCTGAAACGATGACTCTATCAGTAAGGGGAGCTAACCTTTGTCGAGAACAATTGCCATCGAAGTTTTTTTGCAAGTTTACCCGTATAATGAATTAATATCCAAGCAAGCTCATTAATACACATCAATATTTGTGAAACATTTCGTGTACAAAAGTATTAATGCAAGATTTTTACTAATATGCTCATATCTGTACACATGTAGAAGAGATAAGGTCGACGTAATTTCAATTATCGAACCTGATATACGGGGCTACAACTGTTTTAAAATATCAATCGCAGCTTTTTCGTAGATTGGTTGCCATTCAGGAGCCAGAATGCAGTCGCTATCTTCCTGTGCTCCGCCCACATTTCTCAGTTGCTCAGTCGTTGGTGCATAATAAATATAGCCGTTGGTATAGCCTGCAACAAATGTCGGTTTATAAGGCGATTTCTTTTTGATATTCAATCCAATGCGAACCGTTAATTCTCCTGGGAATGTTGTCATTACAAAATCGCCAATTCGAATTCCTAACAATTCAACATCAACAGTCCTTTTTCCCGCTGCAACATTCTCTGCCTGATGTTTTTTCAGGAGGTTCAGATTCGCCTGAAGTCTCGTCAGTTTTTCCATTGTATAAATATTTTTGAGATATCGTTCCATATTCTGTCGGTTGAGATTATCGTGTCGTTTTAAATGGCTTCGCCCTCTCTCTTTTTCATGCAGGTATCGGTGAGAGTAATAGGAAGGGAATTCTTTATGAACGTTATAACGCACAACCAACGGAAGAAACGTTTTCAGGTTCAGGCTTGTTCCTCTTAATGAACCAAGTAATTTTCTCTGTTTAGCCAGTAAAGCATCAATCCGTTCTGCATTATCTGCCCTGGGAAGTTCAATTTTTTTATTAACAATTTTTAATACATTTGTCGGTTTGCACTTAATTTTTCGCAATGCTTTGAGTGTACTTAACCCAAGCATGTTTCCCAAAGGTTCCCCATCGCGTGGGTTATCCACATCTTTATACAAAACAGGATTGATATCTCCACCACATCCTTGCACGAAAAGGGCGATGGTTCCTTCACTTGAATTTTCTTCAATCACCTTAGAAGAAAAACCGGTGACATCAGCCGTGTTCCCACCATTGGCTGCACCTTGGATTGGATGTTAATAATGGGCTTCCAACGGCCTATATTGAGAGTTCTGAAGAGAAACCGGGACTTAGCTGGCGAGTTTCTATTTTGCCATTTCTTAATGAAGCTG